>DATMSZ010000384.1:0-22140 GCA_035565175.1 Pseudosphingobacterium sp. | reverse complement strand
AATTTATTTCCAGAATATTGGGCCAAAAGGAACTCCCCATAGAAAATATTAGGTTAAAAAATGTACACGTTAAAGCTGTGGAAGAAAGAGAACATATACATGAAAATGTGTTGAACTTTCAGCAATAAACACAAAGTCTCTGTTAGGAACAACGCACCTATTAAGAATAGATGCGTTTATTTAATTGACAACTATAGTTTCTCTTCACAAATTCAGTGGCTAGACTAGCATGCTGCTTGCCATTTTATGAAAACCATTGGAGACAGCCGTTATAGACAGGGCCCTATTTATTCATTTGCACCGCACTATCATTAATCTCAAATGGGTGTTGTTGCAACAAGCGGTAAATTTCAGCACCAGCTAATAGAACTGGTCCATATCCATGTGCTGCAAAATTGCTTATCGGTCGGTAATAGTAAAAAGCCGGATCGAACCCCATACCCGTCCCTACACAGGTGCCTGCTACTTGACCTTGTTCGGTTACTTGTGTACTCACTGCATTCCAAGCGAGTATAGCTATGGGCCCGTAAGCCTTCGCATCTAACCACCCTTTATTAATTGCCCGTGCAATGCAATAAGCGTAAATTGCTGTTGCTGATGTTTCGAGATAGGAATCATTGCGATCGACTAATTGATGCCAAAATCCCGTTTTATCTTGTCTTTCGGCTAGGCCCGCCACGTGACGTCGCAATTTCTCAAGTATCTCTGCTCTCGCGGGATAATCGGCAGGCAAAACGTCCAGCAGCTCAACTTTGGTCATCAATCCCCAACCATTTGCTCTAGCCCAATGAAATTGGGGATGAGGATTCATATCCTGCACCCAGCCATGCATATATAATCCTTTATCCCTATTGAACATACGTCCGGCAAATTGCTGATACTGCTTCGACGCCTCATCAAAATAGCTTTTGTCTCCCGTTAATTTACCCATCTGCGCTAGCGCAGGTAAACTCATATAAAGATCATCCAACCACAGCGTGTTAGGCTGAGGCCGATTACGCGCCAAAGTTCCATCCTGTAAACGGAATTCCTTGTGTAAGATGTAATCTATATAGTGGTCAACCAAGGGTCGTATAAGAGATGCCTTAGCACCAGCGTCCAAAGCTTTTATCATTGCTGCAGCCATAGAACCGGCATCGTCCAAGGCATGCGGTTCTAACACGCTTCGAACGGGAGTAATCGCATTTTTATGTTGTTGAAGATATTTTTTGTACTGCTCAGATACAGCAGCAATAAAATCAATTCGCCTCACCGTATAATCCTTATACTTTTCGTCGCCTGTTGCCAAAGCCACTTCTAACATACCAGTATAAGTTACCCCCCACTCATAACTGATTAACCTGAAATCCCCGGGCTGGAAGACACTGCTGTCATTTGCTTGCTTTAGATCGATCACCTTGTTGGTAGACTTATCCACTAAAGCAGCGGGCGTAGTGACATTTAAATATTGATATACCTTATCAAGGGTTTTTTTTACATCTTCCGGCTTTGTTTCGCCATAAGGCGTATCATAGTCCGGTTTAAGCAAATGCAAAGGTGCTGTTGCATCGTTTCCGCCCTTACTAATATATTGCGCACTCACAGACAAGGAAGATAAACAGCAAGATAGGCTTAGTGCACTCAATAGTACACCCACTCGAAAAGGCTTTAGTGTGATAAAGGTCATTTGTAATTGGTTATTATAAAAAAAACTAATGTGAATAACTAGGTCACAAGATACTCATTTCAGCAAAAATAACTGTCAGGCACTGTCCTGACGAATGAAAGTGATCCCAAATACCATGTTTGCGCCGAGGTCACAGCAAATTATTCAGATAAGCTTGTAAAACAACGAAGCTATCCAAAGACAGCCTCGTTGAACTAACATGAACTAAAACAATATATGAATTTTTAGAAACTTTTCTTTATTGCCGGAAAAGTAAGTTTATATAATACGTTGTCTCTCGATCTACAGAATCTAAGTACTTCGATCTGTCGATTATTGAGCCTACATCTACTTTCACTAAAACTATGATCAATACCCTTCGTTTTGTGTCCAGTTGCTCCTCGTGTTCAACTCATTTTGAGGTATTGGGAGTAATAGATCACGGCGGGTTGGTAATTGCCCGTTTGTATTCGCATGATAATGGCGAGCAAAATTACTCAAGGTATTGATGGCTTCTTCTTCACCCCATCTTACCAAATCAAAAAATCTTTTGCCCTCTCCTATAAACTCGAATTTTCTTTCTCTTTTTAGATCGTCTAAAGTTGGGCTTCCTGGCAAAAGTGGTAATCCAGCACGTGTTCTTATTTGATCGACATACATTTTTGCTTCTGTAGCCTTATTATTCATAATTAGTGCTTCTGCATATAATAGTATCACATCTGCGGGCCGAATAATGGGAAAGTTACGTGGAAAATCGTTCCAGGAACTTATCTTTTCATTTGTGTTATCTTTTTCTAGAAATTTTGTAATGACATTTCTGGAAACCCAAGTTCTATTTGCTGTATTTAAACTACTCCAATATCCCGTATCAACACTCGCGGCCAGCCTTTTGTCTTTATTGTTAATCATCTCATTTACAAGCACACTATCTACTCTCAAGTCCTGTCCTTGCTGACTATAGGTTGGGTAAGTCCATTCTGGAAAAGGAGAAGCCCCTGAGCCGGAATTTGTGATATATCCCGGGAGACTGGATCCCAAACCAAGATTGCCCGAAGCAAATTGTATAGAAAAAAGATCGTATTTATTTTCATTTTCTAAGGTAAACAAGGTACTATAATCAGGATTAAATCGCTGGTTTACTTCGTTAATGATGCCCGCAAGTGTGGTTTCTGCTTTTTCATAAGCACTATGATCATTTAACGGGTAACCGGCCATTGTCATATAAACCTGTCCTAGTAGCGCTTTTGCTGCCAGGCTACCAACTCGACCCGCATCCGCTCCAGTATAAATCGGGTCTAGATTCGCCGCAGCGTATTCCAAATCTTGAATAATTTGCGCGTACACTACTTCCAAAGGCTCTCTAGGCAATGCGATAGCCTCCACATTTTCAATTGGGCGAGTCACGATAGCAACGGGACCGAATGAACGTGCTAATTCTGTATAGGCATAGGCTCTTAAAAAGGAAGCTTCAGCTCTATAACGTAGATACTCATTTTCTGCTGTGTGAGCTAGTAAGTTATTTGCTTCCTTAATTAAGGAATATAACCTAGAAAAAATATTAACAACGGTGCCCGAGAAAGGAGTTATCAGGTATTTCCTTAAATCCAATTGATCATTTTGCGCAGAGGTCTCTCCTCCTCCAAGGTACCTGATATCAGAGCGGTCTTCAGATGCCAACAAAAAGTAATCGGTAGCGAAATCAGTGTTCGTTCCATTTTTACCCAAACGGGCATAAATTCCTGTAACGGCCTGTTTGATTTCCAATTCACTACTGTAGAATGAGTTGGAAACATTATTCTCTATTGGTTTAACATCAAGGATATCCTTACACGAGTGACTGATACCTATTATAAAAAGTAAAATGCTATATTTTTTTAGTTGATTTTTCATTTTCATGATGTTGCTAGGTTAAAAAGTTACGTTTAAACCAAAAGAAAGTGTTCTAGCTTGCGGATAAGCCCCCCAATCAGCAGAGGCATTATCTTGTGTTGCAGCCTCAGGAGAAAACCCCGGATAATAGCTATCCCACATATATACATTATCACAAGAAGCATAAACACGCAATCGGCTAAAGATTTTCCCCTTTACAGGAATATTATATCCAAGTGTGATATTTTTTATTCTAAGATAGCCAGCGTCATACATCCAATTCGTGTCATACTGGCTGGTTACCGCCGAAAAGAAAGCAGGCACCTTACCATCTCCAGGCTCTTCTTCTGACCAATAAGCATTGGTAAGCCATTGATCCATGTAAAGCCACCTCACATCATTTGTTGGGCGATTCCACCCTCTAGACCCAATAGAAAGCAGATCGCCCCCTAATTTACCTTGAACAAGTATCGACAAGTCAAGATTCTTGTATGAAAAAGTATTCGTTAAACCATACTCAAAATCAGGTTGATAATTGCCGGCGATAATATAATCGGCTGCATCAATTTTTTGATCGCCATTGGCATCCCGATATTTGGTATCTCCCGGACGCTGCCCAGAATAAATGGGTATCTTGGCAATGTAACCTCCATTATTGGTGCGATCAAAATCACTTTCACGAAGAACGCCGATTGCATCTAATAAATAGTAGGAGTTAATGGGGTTTCCAACGCGCTGTATGATTGTGCTTCCCTGCCCTAAGCGGATGTCTGAATTGTCACTACCGAGGCTAGTTATTTTATTCCTATTGATCGATATATTAAGGGATGTATTCCATTTAAAGGCACCTACTAGATTGGAGGAATTAAGTGTCAATTCGATTCCTTTATTATCTACGTTGCCGACGTTATCTAACATATTGGAAAATCCTGTAATAAGTGATACCGGTGCTCCCAATAGTAAATTACTTGTCTTTTTATAATATAGATCAGCGGTAAGGTATAGACGATCGCTAAAAACGCCTAGATCAAGCCCAATATTATAACTATCCGATTTTTCCCATCCTAGCATTGAGTTGGAAATATTTCCCACGACGAAGCCATTGTTTAAAGACTGTGCATCTCCAAAGGGATAGTTTAATGCTGCCATGTTTGACAGAAATTGGGAGTTTCCAATACGATCGTTTCCTGCTTGCCCCCAGCTCAGCCTTAATTTGGCGGTGCTCATCCACGACAGCTGCCTAAAGAACGATTCTTCGTTCATTTTCCAAGCAGCCGACAGCGCTGGGAACCAGCCCCAACGATTTGCTGGACCAAATTTAGATGAGCCGTCGCGCCGCAATGATGCGGAAAACAAGTAACGATTTTTATAATTATACTGAACTCTTGAGAAGAAAGAGACCATGGCGTTTTCTGCGGCCCCTATCCCATTTGTAGTCATAACAGTTCCTCTGTTTAGATCAAATACCCAGGTTTTGTCATCTGGAAATCCCGATTGCCCCTGATCAGTGCTTTCATCCCAATAGCGTTCCTGACTGGCACCAATTAAAGCCTCGACACCATGATCTCCGAAAACCTTGTTATAATTCAATGTTCCCTGAGCCAATAGGGTATGACTTACTAAAGTCCTTTTCCTGGAAGAAGAACGCTCGCCGGGAGTCGAGGTATCCCAGGTACCTTGAATCCAAGTAGGACTATAGCTACGCTCTGAGTTACCTCTATAATTCCATCCTACTAAACCATTTGCCGACAAACCATCTAGAAGATCAACCGTCATATTTAAGGCCGAATTAAAACGTGTATCCTGGTTTGTCCGTTCGTTATAAACAGCCTGAACGTATGGGCTAACATTATTGCCTCCAGGGCCCCAGATATCATAAAACTTATAGGGATCGGCTCCTGCCATCCGACCAGATCCGGCTAACACCCACCCAGGAAAACTCAACGATCTAGCTACCGCGTTGTCTTTTCCATCAACATTGGCCCCCTTTCGGGTTCCTACCGAGGGGGCTAAACTTAACCCTACTCTTATTCTGTCGTTAATCTTCGTCTCCAGATTAGCCCTTAACGAATACCGCGTAAAAGAGGATCCATGAACAATACCATCTTGATCGAAAATTCCTGCTGAAATGGAATAATTGGTTATATCGGTGGCACCAGAGGCATTTAATTGGAAGTCATTGATCGGCGCGGTACGGAACAATTCATCCTGCCAGTCAATGGGCTCTATAGCATCCGTGCCCCAGTACGGATCGTAAATTCCGTAGGATGTTCTTATAGCTCCTAATTCTTCTCTCGTAGTATAGGTGGTGTTATTGATATTTTCTGCATAGGCTATCCGCTCAGCTTGGCCTGTCGTGGCACTTAAGCCAGTGGCATTTACCCACTGCCTATCCAACCATTTTTTGTTAAAAGATATCCATTGATCTGCATCCATCACATCCACTTTTCGCTCTACATTTGATAAGGCAGTATATCCACTAAGTGAAATTACCGGTTTCCCGATCTTTCCTCTTTTGGTGGTCACAATTACGACGCCGTTGGAACCTCGCGATCCATAAATAGCCGCTGAGGCAGCATCTTTCAACACATCAATTGTCTGTATATCGGCCGGATTAATACCTGACAAATTATCTATAGGGACGCCGTCGACCACATAGAGTGGTGTAGACACACCATTGATGGATGCCACACCGCGTACGTTGATTGTGATATCACTACCTGGCGATCCTGAAGTGCTACGAACGGTCACACCAGCCATTTGTCCTTGCAAGGCCTGTTCAACACGGGCTACCGGTCTTTCTTCGAGCTGCTCGGCGTTTACACTCGCGATGGATCCCGTAAGATTACCCTTTTTCTGAGTTCCATAACCAATAACTACCACCTCGTCTAATCCTTGGTTATCGATTTCTAATGCAATTTGAACGGAGGTTTGATCATTAAGCAAGTATTCTTTCTGTTTATAGCCGACAGCACTGAAAACAAGAACATTGCCTCGTTCCGCGGATACTGAAAAAACACCTTCTGTGTTAGTCTTTGTACCCGTTTGTTTATTTTGTATTTTTATAGATACCCCAAGTAGAGGTTCACGTGTTAAGGCATCCATTACTTTTCCTGAGATTCGTAATGGCTGCTGAGCAAAACTTATTGAAGCGTAAAAAGCTAAAAAAACGCCTAGCAACAGTTTAAGCAAAGCATTAGATTGCGATAGGTTTTTCTTCATTGTTGATTAATTAGTGATTAATTGGTTTTGGATTTAATTGGTTTTGGTTAGCCTCTATAAATGTTACAGAGACAATTACAGTACGAAACAACGACATTTAAAAAGCGAGTGCAACCTGCTCTATCCTGTTTTAAACAGGAATATCAGCCAAAAAAGGGCAACATATACGAAAGGAAACGTTTTAGCAAAAAGGGTTGGTTACTTAAAAAAATCTACGCAATCGATTCCGGAAATTTATTCAGATCAACTATCGTAACAGTACAGGATGGAAATAAGCGTTGAAAATCTTTCCTTTGAAATAGAACCAATGAGGCTATACGTGCTAAAACCTGATAATGGAAAAAAGGATATCATCGATCTATTACTTAATTGCAATTGTGGTTATGTCTGTAACCCACTCCACATATGCATTCCCTCAAACATTGATAAAAAAACCGAATGAAAAAACAGTTGAAGGAATGCAAAAAACATCCTTAAAACGGATATCAGACCATAAAGGCCCAGTAATAGGCCCTAATCATCCAGATGTCTTATCGAGCAAAAACCGCGCTGGATTTGAAACCGGACAAGTGGTTAAAGTCAATGGCATTTATCATATGTTTATAAATGAAATGTTCGAACGCCCTCATCGAGATATGCGCATTGCTTATTGGACAAGTAAAGACGCCATCAACTGGAAACGCCAATCAACTTTAGTTGAAAGTATTTCCGGTAGATCTCCATCCAACCCGAGATCTGAAGTTTGGGTTACCGCAATCGAATTTAATGAGGAAGAAAATGCTTGGAATATTTTCTATGTTGCCTATAGAGCCGGAGATAAAGGGAAGGAAGAAATAGAGGGAGCCGATTATGAAGGAAGAATTTGGCGCGCCAAGTCAGTTATAAATGGACGGGAAGGAATTGCAGGTCCTTATGCCGATATGGGTATCGTTTTGCAACCAGACAAAAATTCTCAATCATGGGAGGGGCAACAGGCGGTGGCAACTTTCAATCCTTATAAAGTGGGCAAGAAATGGTACGCATTCTATGACGGTCATAATCATGTCCCGCGAGGCCCGTGGCCCACCGGTATGGCAACAGCCGAAAAGCTCGGCGGCCCATGGGTGAGAATGCCGGAAGGGCATAACCCCATACCTTTAACGGAGGAATTTAATGAGAATGCGCAGGTTATGGAATTAAAAGATGGACGTTATCTAACTGTTTTTGATTCATTTGGGAACCAGGAAATCGGTTACAGCCTTTCGCAAGATGGTATCCATTGGAACCATGAAACACGGATCAAGGTGCAATCAAATAATAATTTGTGGGCCGAAGCCGGTGATCATGCGATGCGTACACCACTTTGCGCAATTGAAGAAGAAAATGGTACCTTCACTGTCATTTACACAGCGTTAACAACGGTAGGTGACCAAAAATTTTATGCGGTGGGAACGTGTACCTTGGCTTGGGAGTAGATCTTGACGAACAGCGTGTCAAGAAACAAAACCAAAGCTGGAAAAGATGGCAAATTTACCGCTAAAAGCCGGACACCGGCATCATTAGGCCTTATTATAGGACCAGTGATACTTACGCCACTTGTCAAAACTAGGTACAACTAATCACTATATATGCATCGCCACATTAGCTAAAACAACATTTTACTTGTACTCAGATGAAGGTCGTGCGATTTCTTTGACGGGTGAATAATATTTCAATTCAATAATGTCATTTGGAAATGGGAGGCTATTCCATGATTGATGTATGGCCAACGCAGTTCCTATAGCGGTAGCTTGTGCCATGGAGGCAGCGAACACTTCTATCTGCGGAAAAACATCCGCTAATAGATTCATATAAATAACATTCTTTCCAAAGCCACCATCAACAAATAATCGTTTAACTTTGGAATTTCCAATAGCCAGTTCAGTGGAAATCTTCTGTGCTTCAACTAAGTCTAACATAAACTGATGGTAGGCTTCTACTTCGGATTTAAAATCCGGCAACGCTCTTTTATCAAATCTAGTTAGCTGTTCTTGAGGACTAGACGCTATTGCTTCCTTATTCTTTTCCTTTAATTTTTCAATAATTCTAGCGTCAAAGTTAATGGTTTTAAATTTTGCTGAAGAAACGTTAAAATGAGCTGCTATACGTTTGATCTGCTGTTCATGCTCATAACCAGCAAATAACCTGGATGCTTTAACAGGTTTGCCTTGATAGTGAATATATGAGAGGCAATCGGCAGCTAAATCTTCTCCTTTAAGAGGTTCGTCATTAAATGGATTTAAACTGATACACCATGTACCGGTGGAAAGCAATACAAATGATTTGCTAAAACTCACCAAATAAGGTATTAAAGCGGCAGAGCTATCATGAAAGCCGGCCCCCACACCATAATTATTACCTGGAAACGATGCCTGAAACACACTATCAGCAGGTACAATTGGTGCTAATTTATCTAATATCCCTTCTTTCTCAACCCAGTCATGGTACGTATTCTTTGAAAAATCCCACAAGTTGGTATGGCATCCAATACTTGTCATATCGGCATACAATTTACCAGATATAAGAAAACTCATGTATTGAGGTAAGTGAAGAGCTTTATGTATTTTTTCAAAAACAGCGGGCTGTTCATGTTTAATACGATATAGCTGCATACCCGAGTTTAAACTGCCTAATACCGGGGATGCTGTTTTTAAGGCAAAGGCATCTTCTCCTCCATAAGTATTATAAAATTTTTCTTTTAGCGCTGCTGGATAGGGTTTTAAATAATTGTAAAGAGGTGTCAGCGGTTTTCCACTTTCATCAATATACACAAAACTAGCACCATAAGTTGAAAAATTTATAGCCTTTACTTCGAATTCAGGCCTCCTGAACACTTCATGTAAAGAATCAAAAACAGAAAGGCGAAGACTCGCCAGATTTTCACAAGGATCTCCATCTTCATCTACTGTTTCGGTAAAACGGGCTGATCTTTCAAAGACGATTTTATAATGTTCGTCAAAAAGAAATAACTTCTTATTTGTTTTCCCGACATCAAATACGGCAATAACCGGTATACGTTTCATGGTTCTTTATTGTTGGTTGCTGGTTATTCGCTACTCGGCATAGATTGGCGGTTATCCGTTATCGACAAGCGATTTACATTGATAACCGTCAATCTTTTCTGTCCTTAATCTATTCGTTTATGCCTTTAGCCAGTGAGCTACTCTCCTGCTATAATCCAGTAGCTACTGTTTTCAGGCCTCGTTCATTTATTAGCTGCTCACGTACTTTCAAGCTCCTGTAAAGTGTTATTGGGTTTAATGCTCCGCCAGCGGCTAAACGCGCCTGCGCGACCAGCGGTCTTACATCCGTACGGAAAGCATCTTGCAAAATTTCTTGTGCTTTAGCGACATCATTATTTGCTTGTGCTTCATTTAATGCTTTTCTGTCAACTAGTAAAGCTTGCGCATAAGCTATCATGATCGCCTCTACTGATTGTAATAAATCTTCCAATGGATCTTTAACGTTGTGAGACGCATCAATCATCCAGCCCAAATCTTCAGCATGATTCATTTTACGTGCATCCATTCCGTCTACCAGCTCATTAAAAATTAAAAATAGTTGATACGGTTTTATGCTGCCTGCGGTAAGATCGTCATCGCCATATTTTGAATCATTAAAGTGGAATCCGCCCAATTTACCTTCCATTAATAATAACGATACAATCTGCTCAATATTGGCGTTTGGCAAATGATGTCCGAGATCCACTAGTGTGTATGCTTTAGCACCTAATTTACTTGCATATAAAAATGATTGTCCCCAATCTCCAACTGTCGTTGAATAAAAATTTGGCTCGAAAGCTTTGTATTCAACAAATATTTTCCAATCGGCTGGTAGGGCTTCATATACTTCCTGCAAACTTTCTAAGGTATTTTGAAATGCTCTACGAAAATTCAGCTGACCAGGAAAACATGAACCATCAGACAGCCAAACGGTCAATGATTTCGAGCCCAAAGCTACACCATGCTTAATAACGTCGATATTATGATCAACCGCTTGCTTACGGACGGCCTTATCCATATGCTGCATAGAGCCAAATTTATAGCTGAGTGCTTGGTTAGGCTGATCTTGAAAGGTGTTTGAGTTCATGGCATCAAAGGATAAGCCATATTGCTCTGCCAATGATTTGATTGACTGATAATTTTCGGGCACATCCCACGGAATATGTAAAGATATAGCACCGCTGGAACGATTTAACGCATGTAACAATCCTACGTCAGCGATCTTTTCTTCTAGGCTTCTCGGTTCTCCGCCTCCGGCGAAACGACCAAACCGTGTACCCCCAGAACCCAAAGCCCAACTGGGTATTGCTATCTGAAAGTTAACAAGCTTTTGTAAAATTTCCTCGTAATTATCTATTTCTTCAACAAGATGCTCAAATTTTTGAATATGCTTTGCGCTTCCTTGCTGATTATATTCTTCTATTTTATGCTTTTCTATATTCATAATCTTCTTATCGGTTAGCCCCTATTAGCAGGTGAATTTACTAAATCCATTCAAGATTTATCTATTAGCTAATTAACCAGCAAGTTAATTAGCTAATACAATGACTATCTCACAAATGCCATTGCTACTCCGCCGTCAACATTCAATACATTTCCGGTAGACTTATTTAATAATCCACCAACAAACACGAAACATGCATTGGCAATGTCTTCAGGCAAAATGATCTCGTTTAGCAAGGTACGTTTTGCATAATAAGCAGGTAATTCTCCCACGGTAATGCCATAAGCCTTTGCTCGTCCTTCCGCCCAGGCACCTTCCCAAATTTTACTATCGGATATTACTGCATCTGGGTTCACCACATTCACACGAATCTTGTCGGCCCCCAGCTCTGCAGCATTTAATCTACTCAAATGTAACTGCGCAGCTTTTGCCGAGCCGTAACCTGCATTATTCGGCCCTGAAACCAGCGCGTTTTTACTCACAATATTCAATATATCTCCTCCCATCGCCTGTTTTCTTAACACCGATACCGCGTATTGCGTTACCTTAAACTGTCCCTTAACAAGTACATCATATAAAAGATCCCAATCCTTGTCTGTATGATCTTGAATAGGTTTAGAAATGGAAAGTCCAGCGCAATTCACTACGATATCAACACCACCAAACGCAAGGTTTCCTATATTAAAGGCAGCAGCAATGTCCTTATCATTTGTCACATCCAGTAAAGCGGTAATAAAAGCGTCTTTACCGAAACGTTGGTTGAACTCATCTTTAGCCTTTGCCAGGCGATTCTCGTCATTATCATTTACAATCACTACAGCCCCTTCTTCGGCAAATTTGACAGCAATTGCTTTACCTATACCTCCGGCACTTCCTGTTATCAGCGCAATTTTTCCAGACAATGCTTTCGGTTTAGGCATACGCTGTAATTTAGCTTCCTCCAACAGCCAATATTCTATATTGAAAGCTTCCTGACGCGGCAGCGAAGTATATTCTGAAATCGCTTCAGCACCTTTCATCACGTTGATGGCATTGATGTAAAACTCAGCGGCTACTCTTGCTGTTTGCTTATCTTTAGAAAAGGAGAATAAGCCTACACCCGGATATAAAATGATAACCGGATTTTTATCTCGAATGGCTGGACTATTTGCATGTTTACATGTTTCATAATAGTCGGCATACATTTTCCGATAGGCTTCGAAAGCCGGTACAAGTTGTTCCTTTAATTTATCAATATCTGTTAAATCCTGATCAGCGGGCAAATCGAGCACAAGCGGACTTATTTTGGTACGCAAGAAATGATCCGGACAGCTGGTTCCCATAGGTGCTAATCTTGCTAGATCATTTGAATTAATAAACTCCAGCACGCGCTCGTCGTCAGTAAAGTGTCCCACCATAGATCGTTCAGAGGAACAGAATCCTCTCAATACCGGTGCTATGGCGGCCGCTTGTTCTTTTCTTTTTTCTACAGGAAGGCTCTCTATCTTTTTACCGCCAAAAACAGGACCCTTTTTGCCAACGTTCTGCGCTAAATATTCAGCACAAGTCTCAATTACTTCAAGCGTATTAATGTAACTTTTATAAGCAGTATCTCCCCAAGTAAATAGCCCGTGGGAGCCTAGCATGATACCCCTGATACCCGGATTTTCGTCAAGACATTGCTTGAGCTTCAATCCGAGATCAAAACCAGGTCGTTGCCATTCAACCCAGCCGATAGTACCCTTAAACAATTCTTGCGTAATTTTTTTTCCGTCTTTCGCAGCAGCAATGGCTATTGCCGCATCTGGATGCAAATGGTCTATATGTTTAAAAGGCAAAAAGCCGTGTAGAGGCGTGTCAATAGAAGGGGCTTTTGATGCTAAATCATATATGCTATGATTAAATAGTTCTACCATTTCATCCTCATGCTCAATTCCTCGATATACCTTTCTCAGATTATGCAAACGTTCCACATAAAGAGCGGCTAAACCACTACGTTTGAGCGTACCCAGATCTCCACCGGATCCTTTCACCCACATCACTTCAACATTCTCGCCTGTTAATGGATCTTTGGCGGAAGCCTTGCAGGAGGTATTTCCTCCACCATAATTTGTTAAACGTAAATCTGCTCCTAATAAATTTGAACGATAAATTAAAAGGGCTACTTCATCCCCCTCCAATTTAGCCGCCTCCTGATCATCCCATAAATAGCTTACATGTTTGAAGCTTTCTTTTTTTACTATTTCAGACATATTCTTTATTAATTTTTATCTTTTTATTATATCCTCAGAAACCCTCAGATAATGAACCTGTTAAAACCTTTTACTTTTCGTTTATGCGTGAACAAAATTTATTCTATTTCTTTAGCGAAGCCAACTATTAAAACAGAAATGATGATTACTACAATCCCGGTAAGAATCGTTGTATACGTTTTTTTACTGACACCTTTCCACTCTTTTAATATCACGCCCCATACATTTGCAAGTAAGATTATAAATGCCATATGTAAAATCCATGAACTTGCACCATTCCCTAATTTACTTTCACCCATGCCATAGAAAAAAAACTGCAAATACCAGGTGGTTCCGGCCAAAGCACATAACAGATAGTTCCTTAATAAAGGACTTTTCTTGTCGGTGTAGTTTTTATATGTTTTATTGCGTAAATTGAGTAGCGCGCACCAAATAAAATTGGTTGTTAATCCGCCCCAAAGTACTACAACATAGGTGACATTATTTTGATACAGAAATTCACCTTGGCCTGGATGAGAAGCCTTCCAGAATTCATTCGCAACCGCCGCCATCGGTTTACCCGCCTCTAGACCAAAGTTAAAGCATGCGCTCAACACCCCCGATATGATAGCAACGGTTAATCCCAGGCTTAAATTAAATTCGGTATTACCACTTGCATCTCTATGCCCACCTAAATCCCTTTCTTTTCTTACCCCTGCAAGGCCACACAAATAAATCCCTACCACGCAAATAGATAAACCCAAAATCGTATAGAGACCCCAAGTGGTGTTAAAAAACATGCTGATTGTATCTTTTCCTTCTGCTGGAAAAAACTCATAATAGACCGATGGAATCATAGAACCGATTACCATACTCAAGCCCAGCATGATGCTACTCCCTAGAGATACCCCTAGATATCGAACGCCTAATCCATAGGTGAGCCCTCCGATACCCCAAAGAACTCCAAACAAATAGGCATATCCTAATGTTGAAACGGCTGTATGTCTTATAATTTCACCAAAGTCAGGTATTGTTAGCCAAGCTGCCAACGGAGGAACTATAAGCCATGAAAATAATCCGCCTACTATCCAGAAACTCTCCCAAGCCCATCCGTTCACTTTTTTGTAAGGGATATAAAAACTACTGGAAGCAAACCCTCCAATGAAATGAAAAATCACACCTAATAATGCTTGCATACGCTATGAGGTTCTATGTTGGTTTAATGCTTCGCAAGATAGATTATCTACATAAAGCAACTGTCATGCCCTGTCATGATAACACGTATTATTAGCGTTTCGATCAACAAAATTAAATTTGGTTAAAATAAATATAAAAACGACATTAAAATTTCATTTAATGCCCTATTTATGCTAAAAATGGCAAAATTTTATATTAGGTTTGTAGATAAATAATAGAAGTGAGCATTTCCTTTTAGCTGCTTTAAGTAATTATAATAAAACCTAAAAAAATTGAATGAAAATTAACAAACAGAGGTCATGCAAATCTGTTTTTTAATATTGCGAGATAGGTTATACAGCTATTTATTCAAATTATTAGAAGCACCATTGAAATGAACTATTGACGAATAACCACGGAGTGCTCATGAGTGCCATTGAAAATGAACAATTGACGAATAACCACGGAGTGTTCATGAGTGCCATTGAAAATGAACAATTGACGAATAATTATTTTAAGGATGAAAATAAGACAAGCCAATTCAGAAGATTTAGAATCCTTAACCAGTGTATTTGCAGATTATAGAAGTATTTCTGGTTTAGAATATGATCCTGAAAATGGAAGAAAGTTTCTTGAGCAACGTTTAGCAAAGAAAGACTGTGTCATTTTTATTGCGCTGATTGACGGGAATATCGTTGGCTTTACCTTGCTATTTCCTTTCTTCACCCCTGCCGGAATAAAAGAGATGTGGTTATTAAACGACATTTATATCGCAGATGAATATAGGCATCAGGGTGTCGCTCAATCTCTATTGAGTGAAGCGGTCTTCTTTAGTAAAAAGACAAATAAATGTAAAGTATACCTTGCGACGAAAGTCGACAATGTAAATTCACAAACATTATTTGAAAAATTTGGATTTAAAAAGACCGAATATATAAACTACGAATTTATTACCGATAAAAATGGCGATAGCTAGTCATTAAGAATCTGTTTTTTGAACAACATTATAGAACAGGGTTCCAACGAAATGGATACCCTGTTTTTTTTCTTAGCTATTTTAGGTCTTCCGGACTTAATTTAGGATTGATCATTTGTTCTGTTGCGATCATTTTCAATGGCACAGGTATGTTAGGGTTTTTTATAGTACTAAGAGCCGGCAACTTAATTCCTTGATATTCTTTATATTCGTTAAACTCAGCTTCTCCTTCGGTGGCACTTTCAGACTTCAATTTTAGTCCAGATGACACACTATAGTAATTTGTTATCTTATCCCCCTCTCGAGTGGTAACAATGAGCTTATAAGCATCTTCATCATTTACTTTTGTTATTCCATCGAGATTCAAATTAGCACCTTCCTTTTTATAGTTTAACTCCGGAAATACAATTAAAGCGTTCTTTAAAGATTTAAATACTTCCGCAGGTGCTTCTTCTTCTTTACCTTGAGCTGTGATAAAAGCTTTATCCTTATTTATAACGAACTTGGATACTATTTGAGGCCCCATCTTCATTGTTTGAACAGCTACAGGTTTTGTTTGATCTACTACTAACTGAGCAGTAATTTTCATTCCTTGAATCTCAGCTTCCTGAACATTCTTAAATGTCTTTACGGCAGCCAATTTCTCTTCTCCTCCGATAGCGTCCAAATATTTCTTGATCACCGCTTCCGCTGTGATATTGGCATCTTTAATAGCAGTTGTAACAGCAGGTTCACCTGTATTTGTGTAATATTCGATATCACCGAACTGCTTTATTTTATCTTTAAACACATCTGTATTTCCTACAACAACAATATATGCATTATTTGGCTTGATATAAGCTGGAGCAATCTTATTCAATTGATCAACGGTTACGGCGTCCAAATTTTTTAAGTAATTTTTATAATAGTCTTTTGGTAGCTGTTGCAATTCTGTATTAATGGCAAAACTTGCAATAGTAGAAGGTTGTTCCAAAGATCTTCCAAAGCTCCCACTGAGAATTGCTTTGGACGAAGTTAATTCTTCTTCTGTAATGCTCTTTTGATCTAAGCGTCTCAGTTCTGCTAGGAACTGATAAACGGCGCTATCCGTCACCTCTGTTCGTACACTTGCGTCTGCGCTGACAGATCCGACAATCTTGTCCGGCGAAATGGTTGAATATGCTCCATAAGTGTATCCCTTACTTTCACGGAGGTTTTGGAACAGCCGTCCAGTAGAACCACCGCCTAAAATATTATTTAATACTTTAACAGGGATGGCATCAGCATCATTATACTTAAGAACAATCGGATAGGCAACTTTAATGACCGATTGGACACTCGTGGGCCTATTTACAAGTATCACTTTCGTCTTTTCCGGTGCTGCAGGAACGGGCCATTCAACTTTTTTCACCTCCCCTTGTTTCCACCCTCCGAAGTATTTAGTAACCAATTGTTCCGCATCTTTTTTTGTTATATCGCCTACAACGGCTAAATAACCTATATTTGGTTTGAAATAAGTGTCATAATATTGCTTAACATCTTGCACCTGTACATTCGATACAGTTTTCTCCGTTTCAAATTCTCCATAAGGATGATCTTTGCCGTACAAAACAACATTTGTGACCTTTGAAGATATAGCATTTGGATCATCTTTAGCGCTCGCTAAGCCAGAGATTGCTTGCTTTTTTAGCTTATCTAACTCCGTCTGAGGGAAAGATGGATTTAACAAAATATCCGAGAAAAGGGTTAATAATTTATCTTGATATTTAGTTAAAGATGAAGCACTAGCTGAAGCAGACCCGAAATTTATGTTTCCTCCTATACCATCGATTTCTTCATCTATCTGGTCTTTTGAACGGCTTGTTGTTCCTCCCATCAGCATGTCGCCAACGAAACTCGTTAGTCCCGCTTTATCTCCCTCCAATAAGGGAGAGCGATCAAGCACCAATGAGAAGGTGACACGCGGTAGTTTATGATTTTCCACCACGAAAACTTTTAATCCATTTGGCAGCGTGAAGGTCTCCGCTTCACCAATATTAATTTGAGGAGCCGGTCCAGGAGCTGGGTATTTTGTACGATCTACTTGTGCAAAACTTATGGCGATTGACACAAAGAATAATAGTGTATATATGCAAATTCTTTTCATCTGTTTATTTTTTGTTTTATTGATGTTTCTTACTTCTTTAGGCATCAATGAGCTCGCAAGCTCGGTTTTAACGGTCAGATGGAGCCTTTGATAATTAAACCCCGAAAGGGCTCATGAACACAAAAGATCCATTTAAAATCGGTGAATAAATAATCGTTACCCTGTGTGTTTAACAATTATTTTAATCATGTCTGGTTCGTCTTTTTATTTTTTAATGCTTAGGTCGAGCCTTTTTGACGGCCGTAATATTTAATGTCCCTTTGCATCTATTTCTTTTGATTACCCTTAGGAAGATAATGTAATACAACCCTTCCGCTTTTCTCGAGATATTGTTTTGCAACCCGCTGAATATCCGCTTTGGTAACTTTATTGTACTTTTCCAGCTCTCGATTAATTTCATTTGCATCCCCAAAATACACTTTGGCTGCCGCAAGGCTCTCTGCTATTCCTGCCACAGACGCATGACGACTAACCACTGAATTTTCTACTTGTGCTCTTAGCTTGGCAAATTCTTGATCAGTTATTCCATTTGTTTTAAGCTTTTCTATTTGTTGATCGATAGCCAGCTCCAAAGAGTCAGCTGTAATGCCCATATTAGCTATACCTAAAAACAAAAACAATCCACCATCCTCAAGATCTAAAGGCATTGCCATTACTTGAACTGCCTTTTGCTGTTTGTCTACTACTTCTTTCGTCAATAAAGAGCTTTTCCCACCTGCTAAATAGGTAGACAACATGTCTAGTGCATAACTATCGGGCGCATCTTTTCGCGGCATATTATAAGCTTCCACTACCGCTGGTAACTGGATATTATCATAAACGATATCTCTGATTTCCTGACTTCGTTTAGGTTCAACAACCGTGGGTCTTGGGATCTCCTTCGTTCCCTTTGGAATTTCAGCAAAATATGCCTTTACCCATTTTTCTGTCTGATCGTAATCTATATCTCCAGCAATGGAAAGCACAGCATTATTAGGAACGTAAAATGTTTTATAAAAGTCCATAAACTCGCTCAATGAAGCCGCATTTAAATGGTCCATTGAGCCAATTGGTGCCCATTGATAAGGATGTTTATGATAAGCCCTTTTTAACACCTCAACTAAGATGGAGCCATACGGTTGATTATCCATACGTTGCCTTTTCTCCTCTTTCACTACTTCTCTTTGTGTTTCTACCCCTACTGAATCAATTTTAGCATGCAACATCCGTTCACTCTCCATATATAAAGCTGTTTCCAAGTAGTTAGAAGGCACAACCTCATGGTAATAAGTTTGATCATTAGATGTATATGCATTCAGTGTTCCACCTATACCTTGTATTTTTTTCATGTACTCTCCTCTACCAATGTTTTCGCTACCTTCAAACAAGAGGTGTTCAAAAAAATGTGCAAAGCCCGTTCGCGTTGGATTTTCATTCTTTGAGCCCACATGGTATAAAACAGAAACGGCGGTTATGGGAGTGGTTTTATCTTGATGCATAATAACAGTTAATCCATTATCAAGCTTGAACTCCTTAAATTTAATTTGCTGCTGGGCAAAGATGTTGGTGACGCTTCCCAACAGCCCTATAAATATAGCCCCTTTTAATAGTGTTGATTTATTCATAAAGATTGATTGTTATATCTCTGTTAGCACTTAATATATGAATATTTTAGATTTTCTGCATGATGTTATTTATAGGATGATATATTCCCTTTATTCATAAACTCGAATAGATTGCCTGCAATATCTGCGCTTCGAAGAAAAAAATTTTATAAGACCGTACAAAATACTAATATTCGACCGCTTTTAACTCATTTTGTTACAATTTATTCGGACAAAAAAAGCCGTTTCCCTTGAAATGGAAACGGCTTTCTCTCGTTCAATGCCAATTATTGTATAGGCTGCCCCTGTCCGCTTTCACCCGCCTTTTGATCATCATTTTGAATACCTCTCTCTTTTCTAGGTTTAGCATTGTAATTCATTTTTCCGAATTTCCAGCTAAACGTAATACCAAAAGAACGGAAAGGAACCGCGAAATTGGATTCTTGTATTTCGCCAACGGTTTGAACCTTTGATCTAAAGTTTTTCACTTTATTAAATGGATCTAACATATTAAACCCGATGGTAGCTTGCTTGTTGAGAATTTCTTTCTTCATACCAACACTCCACATATTAAAGGACGGATTATAACCCTGAAAGGTTCTCCGTGGTGCATTTAAAATCATAAATGTCTCTGCGGTGAATCCACCTTTTAAATTTACCGTACCACTTAAAAATGCCTCATACATAAAATACGTCTTATCCGCCTGCGAACTTAAGTCGCCACTTACATTCTGTAAATTGATATCATAAGTATATAGATTCACATTTCCTCTTAACGTTAATATTTTTATTGGATTAACCGAAACGAATAAATTCGTACCGTAAGATTTATTCTGACCTATATTTTCAAAGCTTTGTAGAATGATCGGTTGCTCTTCATCGCCAATTTTAGTATAGATAGACTCGATTACATCGTTCGTTAATCTATAATATAAAGATGCATTTAAAATCGTACTTTTAATCATTGTTGAATAGCCAAGTTCTATATTGTGGGAAAGCTCTGGATCCAGCTCCGGATTCCCCTGTCGTTGGTTCACTGGATCGGCTTCGTTTCTAAACGGATTTAGGTAAAACAAACTTGGCCTTTGGATACGTTGGTTATAACTGATCTTAACATTAGACATTTTGCCCAATTTGCGCGAGATTACAACGCTTGGCAAAAAATTGTGATAGTCATTATTAAAGGCCGGGAAGCTCCCTACCGCATCACCGTCGAGCTTAGTGTATTCATACCGCGCACCTGCTTTTAGCTCGTAATCTTTAGCAAAAGGCACACTGATGGTTGCATAACCAGCACCGACATTTTGCTGATACCCAAAGTCGTAAGACCGTTGCGCATGATTTATATAAGAGCCGTCTTGAAGCATGGTATCCACCACAATACCTGAAGATATATCTCGGAGAATTCCTTTTGCTCCTATTTCGAGCACTGCCTTTTTAAAAGGATGCGTATAATCAACCTGAAAGGTAAGTTCATCGTTCACCCCATCGTTGAACCCCATTTCGCTTGGTCTAAAACCCGTTTGCTGGTAGACAGTAGTATAATCCGTATTATTCTTATTTCTTGAATATTGTCCCGCGATCGTTAATTCTTGCCCCTTTTTCTTGAATTTATGCGTATAATCCGCACTCCAATCAAAACCACCAAATTTCATTTGATTATCAGAGGTACTGAAAATTTGGTTAGTCCCGCCATAAATTGACGTCATATCACCATCAATTCCCATGCTGAACCTATTTAGGTTAAAAGAGGAAGTAATAAGGTTGTTCTCATCGATGTCATAATCTATCGCAACATTACCTCTTCCACCACCTCTTTTGGTAGTACTAGCACTGTTTTGCGAAAAAATCGGTTGATTATCTAAGGTGTTTCTAAAGGATGTAATATTGGTTGTAACCGGCCATCCCCACATCGCCCCCGCGTTAACTGTTACCCCCAGCTTTCCTTTCCGCATATTTACATTTCCATTAAAGTTATTCTGCCGCGTCCCAAATCCACCAGATATTGAACCACTAACCCCCACAACATCTCTTTTCTTCGTTATAATATTTATAATTCCCGAAGTTCCTTCGGCATCATATTTAGAGGAGGGGCTGGTGATCACTTCAACATTTTTAATTTGGTCTGCCGGAATCATTCGTAAAGCATCCGCAACATTGTTTGTCATGGCACCCGATGGTTTACCGTTAATAAAAATACGAACATTTCTATCACCTCTTAATGCCACGTTTCCATCCATATCTACCGACAATAGCGGCACTTTACGTAAAACATCCGCTGCATTTCCGCCTGAAACTGTCACATCTTGCTCGGCATTGTATACTAAACGATCAACTTTATTCTCGACTATCGGAACTTGACCTGTTACTTCCACCGCTTGCAGTTGTGTCGAAGAAGGTGATAAAGGAATGTTTGCTAAATCTGTTATTGGTTTTTCTGCAGCAATAACAAGCGGTTCCATTGTTTTGGCCTGATATCCCATTGCACTTACAATTAGTTTATAATTTCCGGCAGATACTTTTGTCAGGTTAAAAGCCCCTCCTTCACCAGCCAGTGCACCGTTTACTGACTGCGTTGAGCCACTTTTAAAAAGAGTTATGGTTGCAAAGTCGATAGGCTTATTAGTTATTGAGTCGATTACTACACCTTTTATGCTTCCGCCACCTACTTGCTGAGCAAGCGCCACACACAAACTTAAAGGAAATATTAAAAGATATATTATGATTTGTTTGCTTTTCCTCATCTGATATAATTTCTTTCTGATTTAGTCTTTTTTGCCCGGCAAATGTTACAAACTGATTTCATTTTTTTAGATTAAAGCAGTAACTTATTAGTTACTTCAAAAACTGTAAAGTTGATGCATTGTATA
>DATMSZ010000383.1:0-6576 GCA_035565175.1 Pseudosphingobacterium sp. | reverse complement strand
AGATTTTATTTCAATAATGGAAAGGATGTTCTGCGATTACTTCAAAAGCATCTGCTGCTTTTGATTATAAAAGGTATATATAATTAGACACAAATCATGCACCTTTTAGTACATGTTAAAAATCGTTCCAATCCTTATCTTCCAAATTTTCTTGGCGTCTGGCCATCGAACCTTAACGCAAGCTTAAAAAGTGTAAAACAGAAATTGCACTTATGTGTTATAGCATATAACGAACATATTATCGACAATCTAATGGAAGAAAACAATTCAAATAGCACAAAAATAAAGGTTGAGACAGATTATAGTTCTCATGAGGAGAATCCTGGACCAGCAAAAAAAGCCGTGGAGGAAAAAAGTGACAAAGGAGTTGGAAATACAATTAAATGGGTGATACTAATTGCTGTGATAGCTTTAGCAATTGCTTATTTCTTTTTTATGTGAACCACTAATAAATCCCTCATTTCCTAAGAAAAAAAACTAACTTACGACAACAAAACTCGGCATAACACCTGACCTTCCAAAAAATTAATTGCTCATACGTAAACAGATGAAGAAAGATGTAATTTCTGATAGACTTTAGGGGTTTTTCCCGTTACTGTTTTAAATATTTCATGGAATGAGGTATAATTGGTAAAACCACTAGCATAACAAATCTGCTTTATGGTATCCTGATTTGCAAGCAGCAATTTACAGGCATATCCTATACGGATATTTTGTAGAAATTGCGTATAAGTTTTACCCGTACGATGTTTGAAATACCTGCAAAAGGAACTAGGAACTAAATCAGCGATAGCCGCAACATCCTCCAAATTAATTTTACTTTTAAAATGTTTAAACGTGTAATTATATATGTTGTTAAGTCTATCAGTTTCCTCCACACTATGTTTGTATTCAAAGCCCACAGAAGATAATAAATGATGAGATTTTATGGAGGCGATTATATGCAAACATTCTAATAAACATATTATACGCTTAAAACCATCCAACTCATAAATGCGGTCAATAAGGGTCGCAATTTCGTGATGATCCGTTTTCTTAATGAGAATACCCCGATCTGCCTTTGCTAATAAAGACCGTATAGATCTGAATTCAGGCAAATTTAACCACCCTTCTCCAAGGAAGTCATTATTAAAATGGAGTACGGTTGAATAAGGTTCTTCCTTACCATTGTTTTCAGTGTCAATATCATATCTCCAATAGTGTGGCAAATTGGAACCAACGAGTACAATGTCGCCCGCGGAAAATCTCTTTATATTATCGCCTACAAATTGTGTTCCTGTACCTTTATGGAAATAAATAAGCTCTATTTCTGTATGACAGTGCCATCTATTATTAATATTAGGTATCTGTTCCTTCCTAATGGAAAAGGAACCTGTGATTGTATGAGGAACAATTAATTTTTGTGGCTTCATTGGTTTTGGCATCTATTTGTTAAAGACAATTTTCACAAAAAAATACCAAGATTCAAAA
This sequence comes from Pseudosphingobacterium sp., assembly GCA_035565175.1. Taxonomy (GTDB): domain Bacteria; phylum Bacteroidota; class Bacteroidia; order Sphingobacteriales; family Sphingobacteriaceae; genus Olivibacter. Next base: position 5,106 of record DATMSZ010000383.1, on the reverse strand, counting down.
TATATGATAAAATCTCGTAAAAACTGGTCAAAATCGCTAATGGGAAATTCACAAAAATACAGGTTCTTTGTGCATAATTGATTACAATCAAATGAATAGTAAAACTCTTATGAATACACTTATTTGTTCAACGCCTTACACCTTTGAATATATACAAACTCCAATGCCAGTGCTAGCTGCTGATTGCTCCATTTTGAAAATAGAAAAGGTCGGTATATGCGGTACTGATATACATGCATTTGAAGGCACTCAACCCTATTTTAATTATCCACGTATCCTTGGTCATGAAATAGCCGCTGAAATTTACGAAACACAAACAGATAGTGGGTTTGCCAAAGGAGACAAAGTAACACTCATCCCCTACCTGCATTGTGGTAACTGTATTGCTTGCAGGAATGGCAAAACGAACTGTTGTGTTCATATGCAAGTACTTGGAGTACATACCGATGGAGGAATGCGAACATTCTTAAGTGTTCCTAATAAGCATATTATAAAAGGAAATCAATTATCAACGGATGAATTAGTTCTTGTAGAGCCACTTGCTATAGGTGCACATGGTGTAAAAAGAGCCAATATCGTACAAGGCTCCTATGTCTTAGTCGTTGGAGCAGGACCAATCGGCTTAGGAACGATGGAAATGGCTAGAATAGCTGGTGCGAAAGTAATTGCCTTAGATATTAATCAGAATAGATTAGACTTTTGCAGAGACCGCATAGGCGTCTCTGCTATTATTAATGGAAGAAAAGATAACGTGTTAGAGATGCTACAAACCATAACAAACGGGGATATGCCTCTTGCTGTTTTCGACTGTACGGGAAATTTACAATCCATCAACCAAGCATTTCAATACGTATCACACGGAGGAACTTATGTGCTTATTGGGCTTCAAAAAGGCGAGATAGAATTTAATCATCCAGACTTTCATAAAAGAGAATTAACGCTGATGAGTAGTAGAAATGCAACAAGGGAAGATTTTGAGCATGTAATCAAGAGTATTGAACAAAAAAAGATCGATCCGAAAAACTACATTACACATCGTTTTGATTTTAATCGTATAAAAGATGAGTTTGAATCATGTTTAAACCCACAAAATGACATTATAAAAGCAATCATTAATTTTTAACAACGAAGCCCGTTAAAGGCAATGAAACAATTTACTGTATATCAAGCGAAGATGTCCGCAAGCACAATAACAGACTATTTGAATTAAACTAGCACACATATTGGTTGCATTAGCCGAATATTTTATATGTTTACAAAAAGTTTAATCCAAATGAATATTTCAAAAGCTTATCTATTAATTTTCGCTATGGCTACTTTGGCCATAACGATGCAAGCATGTAAATCTAAGAAAATGGCTGTTCAGCCTAGTGCGGATGTAGAAACCGTTAAAAAAGAACCGGTAGAAGAAAAACAACCAGAAAAACCGCCTGTTGAAGAGAAAGAAGAGGTAGCCCCTACGGTTGAAAAACCTAATTACGACTTTAAAAATATACAGTTCGAGTTTGATTCCGGTGTATTAAAAACAGATTCTTATAGTGTTTTAGATCAGATTGTAAGAGAAATGAAGAAGGACACCTCTGTTAAATTTGTGATAAATGGCCATTCATCTATTGAGGGGTCTGCAGAACATAATATGGCACTCTCAGTAGACCGTGCTAACTCTGTAAAATTGTATCTCGTGAACGCAGGTATCAGTCCAAACAACTTAACTAGCAAAGGATTTGGAGCAACTAAGCCAACAACTACGAACGACACGGAGGAAGGACGAGCTTTAAATCGCCGTGTTGAAATAAAAGTTATGCAATAAAATACCATGTCTCTTCATTTTATCTGTGGGGTAGATGGAATGAAGAGACAAATACTAAGGTCAACATTATTTTAAGCAACTTGCAGCACCTTAAAATAAAACATACTACCCTGTCCGAGGGCACTTTCTACCCCTATCTCCCCTCCCTGTGCTTCGATAAAATCTTTGCTAATAGCTAGACCAAGTCCAGTTCCCGACTTACTGCTCCCTGGAATTTGGAAATATCTTTCAAAGATACGTTGTTGATAACGTTTGTCAATGCCTTGCCCATAGTCCCTTACGGAGAACACTAAATAATCATTATCTTTTAATAGAGACAAAGATATTTCGCTTTGTTCGGGAGCATAACGTATTGCATTACTTAAAAAGTTAGTGAGTACCCAAGCCGTCTTTTCTACATCAGCTTTAATTCTCGGCAAATCGTCAGTAGTGATTACATTGATATGAATATTTTTTTGCCCAGCTGATATTTTTGTTGCCTCAATGGCATAATTGATAATTTGCATTGGATCGCAAGTTTGTAAGTTTAACTGAATATTTCCCGTTTCCACTTGTGACATATTTAGTAACTCTCCTGTGATACGTAGTAAACGATCGCTATCTTCTTTTATACTTTCCAATAAATATTTTTGATCTTGGTTTACTTGGCCAGTTTTTTCATTATTAAGTAATTGCAAACTCATTTTTATAGAAGCAATTGGCGTTTTAAGTTCGTGTGATACGGTGGCAATAAAATTTGTTTTTGCCAAATCTAATTCACGAAAAGGCGTAATATTTTTAAGTAAGATGACATAGCCAATGTGTTGCTTCGTCAGCTCTCCTGCAGGAACGATGCTAATATCTAGCAACTCCTTTTCAAAATAGCTTTCTTTGTCATTTGCAAATATTTTAATGGGTTCTTGCACCTTCTTTGCCGATTGATTATTGATGTCTTTAATTAATAATCTTGTAAGATCATTGTATTTAGCCACATCTGTAATTGCCTTACCAACTATTTTCTCCTTTTCCAAACCTAATACTTTCAACGCCTCATCATTCGCAAATAATACTATCAGTTGTTCATCTAAGCCAATTACAACGTCTTGCATATTATTTATCAAGGTATCAATGCGTTTTTTTTCCATTAATATCTTCGATAAATTACTACCTGCGTATTCTTCCAATTTACTTGCCATGGTATTAAAAGATCTGGCTAATTCTCCAAATTCACTATGACCTTCAAAATGTACACGTTCCCTATAATTATGAGCAGCAATTTGCTTGATACTCGCCGTTAATTCGCCTATTGGATTTGCAATGTTCCCTGGTAAATTAATCAATAATGTAAAGGCGATAATAAAGCAGGTAGCTCCTGTTACACCGGCCCAAACCATAGCGTTATCCGCAGTATCCGCTGCTATATTACTTTTTCTAATAATTGCGTTCATATTTAACCGCATGATTTCCATAATATCACTACGTATGAGCGGTAAAAGGCCAGCGTCCTTTGAGTGTTTTTCAAACGCTTTAAAATGTTCGCTTAATTGAGCAGTTAAGTCCCCCTCACCTTCCTCGGTTAAATTTATCTGCTGTTTGGCGAGATTATTTTTGAAAACTGTTAAAGCGTCAGGCCGAGTCTTCAGTTCATCAAGTGCTCTTAGCATATTGCCTGAATAGAAAAGTGTATTATAATTGGCTGCTAAGATTTTTTTTGTATCCCTTTTCAAAGAGTGGATATACCATACACTCAGTCCAGAAAGCAATGTAATAAGCAGAAATAATATGCCTATACCTAATGTAAGTTTTGTCTTAATATTCATGATAGAATAATCAAATCGATATTTTCTTTAGTTAGCTGTTTCAATAAACGATTAAACACCCCCGTCGCCAAAATGATACGAAATAAACTTAATCGAGGTTTACCAATACAAACGGTGGTAACTTTATATTTAACAGCTTGCTCAGAAATCATTAATGGGACGTTCTTTGCTTGTACTTGAAGTACTGTGCCGCCCAGTTCCGTTGCCAGTTTAAAGTTGTTGATCAGGAATCTTTGTTTGTCGAGCGCTATTTTCGCACTACTTTCTTGAGGTGTTTGTACATATAGAACAAACCATTTGCCATTATAATAGCTTGCCAAGCGAGCTGTCTTCCTAATAACATCTTTCGCTTTATTTTCGTTAGAGCTAATACAAGCAAGAAAACGCTCATGACGCATACCAGCTGTTTTTGACGTAACAATATCAACTTTTCGCTCTACATGCGCGGCAACTTCTTTTAACGCCAACTCCCTTAATTGTAGAATGTGCTCACTTTTAAAAAAGTTCTCAAGTGCCCCTTGTACTTTATCGGCGGTGTAAATTTTGCCCTCTTTAAGTCGTACAATTAGCTCCTCGGCAGTCAAATCAATATTAACTACCTCATCAGCCATAGCAATAATTTTATCCGGTACTCGCTCTTTTACCGATATACCGGTTATGTTATTAATTTCGTCATAAAGACTTTCTATATGCTGAATATTTACCGCACTTATAACATTAATACCTGCTCCTAAAATCTCAACGACATCTTGCCACCGTTTTTCATTCTTGCTGCCTTCAATATTGGTATGAGCTAACTCATCTACAACAACTACCTCTGGGTGTTGATTAATCACCGCTTGTACATCTAACTCTTCCAGTTCCTTTCCTTTATAAAAAATTTTTCTGCGTGCTATTATAGGTAAGCCGTCTAATAAGGCTACAGTTTCTTTTCGATTATGAGTTTCTATATAAGCGATTTTAACATCTATCCCGTTTCTCAGAAGTGTATGTGCTTCTTGCAACATCCGGAAACTTTTACCAACACCGGCACTCATACCAATATAAATTTTAAATTTTCCTCGTCTAGATTGCTGAACTAAATGAAGAAAACGCTGCGCATTATAGTCTTTATCTTCCATAAGTTATACTGCTTATAAAACCGTTGGTTTATGCAGCAACGGGAGTTTTATCTACTCCTTCAAACAAATATATGTTCTTTAAGCCTCAAGTTCATTATTATCACTCTTTACAACGCTATTATCGTCGGAACTGCCAAACTTTCATTTTAATTTTTTCCATTACACATTTATGTACAAACGAATGAAGTGCCAAAAAAAAATCACAACAGCCAACTTACTGGTTTACAAAAAATTAATTCGTAAAACACTAAATGTGCGCAGATATGCTTTTACCAGAATGAGAAACTTTTATCATTTTGATAAAAGTTTCTCATTATTAATTGCAAAACAAAAAGGTTTATGGCTATAGGGTTACTATCTAAAAAGGACATCCCTT
>DATMSZ010000382.1:0-5117 GCA_035565175.1 Pseudosphingobacterium sp. | reverse complement strand
CTTATATTTAATTACTTCAAGTTATTTTTACCATAAATTTTATCACAAGTTGCCAAGCAGTTTTCTGTTTACTTAATTCCATTCACAATTTCTTTATGTAAGTTCTTAAAGAATAATATAGCATTCATGTATCTTTTCAACAAAATTGTAACAATTTGCCAATCTTGTTTTGAATTTCGATTTTTTATTGTGAAGTTCGTACCCTTATTACATATAATAAATTTAAAGCTGACCATATGCTAAGACTATTTAAAAACTCAAAAAACGATGACTAATTGTGCGGCTATTTTTTTAAGCTAAAACTAAAGCGGTTTAGCATTAGTAACATCAATTACTCAAAAAAACAAACCAACTTTTACTAAGGGTAAAAATTAAACATTTATGACCTATCTAAACAAACCAATTAAAAATATAGCTTTAACAAGTAGTTTGGCTATGTTAATGACTTTAGGCAGTCCGTTGTACGGTGAATGGGCTCATGCGGCTAATTCTACTTTCAACACAAGCGGAAACAATGCTCATCTTAAACAACAAAAGCAAATAACAGGTACTGTAACAAGTGCTACCGATCAAAGTCCTTTACCTGGGGTTTCCGTATTAGTAAAAGGAAGCTCGAGGGGCGTAACTACAGACGAAAACGGTCGCTTTCTTATAGAAGCTGCTCCCAATGAAGTGTTAGTATTTAGCTACATCGGATTCGTAAGCACCGAAAAAACAGTCGGGGCAGTAGCTAATATCAATGTCTCCTTACAAGAAGATAGCCAAAGCTTAGATGAAGTAGTGGTGGTGGGCTATGGTACACAACGTAAAGTGGATATTACAGGTTCCGTTGCTGCCGTTAAAGCCGAAGAGTTAACCCAAAGACCTGCGCAAAACGTAAATCAGGCATTAAGCGGACGAATTGCAGGTGTAAATGCCGCTACTAACTCAGGTCGTCCAGGAGGAAGAACAAAAGTTAGAATAAGGGGATTTAGCTCAATCAATGCTACCAATGAGCCCTTATACATTGTAGATGGAATTATCTTCACGGAAGATATTTCAACAATTAACCCAAGCGACATTGAATCGGTAGATGTTTTGAAAGATGCGTCTTCTACCGCTATCTATGGAACAAGAGGTGCAAACGGTGTAATTATGATTACCACCAAGCGCGGTAAAAAAGGACAAAGTCAAATTAATTACGATGCTTTCATGGCAATTAATACAATGGCTAGGAAGCAGGATGTACTCAATTCACGCGAGTGGATGGACATAGAGGAGCTGGGCTATAAAAATGCCGAGAAGTATGATCCAACCGGTTTCGCTTCCGGTAAATATGAAAACCCAATTGAAAAACGCCAAAAATACGCTGTAGGGAATACTTTGGGAAATAGAGAGCTTTTTACACCCGATGGCCAACCTCTATACGATGTTGACTGGCAAGATTTGCTAACAAGAACAGCTATTAGTCAGTCACACAATTTATCTTTCACAGGAGGCAGCGATAAATCCAACTATGGCTTATATCTTGGATACTACGATGATCAAGGTATTATTGTAAATAGTTTCCAAAAAAGATATAGCGCCCGTGCTGTAATAGATCACAATGTACGCGACTGGTTAAAAGTTGGTGGTACCTTAGGTTTCTCTAATAATACAGAAAGAAGACAAGATGATGGAGTAGGCGGAAACATTCCTCCTCGTATGATGATTGAAATGGTGCCTTTTATTCCTTATCAGTACCCAGACGGCACATATGGTAGAAGAGAGGACTACAATGGTTTAGAAACAGGAGATAACCCACGTGCTCAGGCTGACGAAATAACACGCTTGTACAGAAGAAATGTATTTACTGGTAATACGTATGCTAAAATTACCTTGATGGAAGGTTTAGATTTCACTTCAACTATTGGTGTTAACTTAAAAGATGAAAACCAACCGTACTTTGTTAGTACTTTATCAAATTTTGACGGCGGTTTGGGAAGAGCTTTTGCACGCATCGATGCCATGAGTTCTTTTTTCTGGCAGTGGTCAAATCACATTAACTATAACAAAACATTTGGCGATCACAGCATCAGTGCTACCTTAGGTACGGAAGCACAAAAATACGAAATCCTAAACTGGCAAGCTTCTGCCAACGATATTTCTGATGACTATTATCAATGGAACAACCTAGAAACCGGTTCGACTCCAATGCCACCAACTTCCAGTGTGGTAAATTATCAAATGGCATCCTATTTTGCCCGTGCTAATTATGGCTATAAGGATCGTTACTTATTAACGGTGACAGGTCGTTTTGACGGCTCATCACGTTTCGGTGAAAACAATAAGTTTGCCTTCTTCCCATCGATTGCCGGTGCGTGGCGTCTTTCTGAAGAAGATTTCCTAAAAGAAAATAACACGATCAGTAACTTGAAATTACGTTTAAGTTATGGCCAAACAGGTAACTCAGAGATCGATAGCTATTTATCGAACGCCAACCTTCAGGTAGGTAATTATGCCTTTGGTGGTAGATTAGCTTCTGGAACCGTTACGAGCACCTTACCTAATCAAGACTTAAAATGGGAAAAGACAACTCAATACAACGCTGGTATTGACTTAGGCTTATTTAACAATAGAATTAATATTGAATTGGATGCTTATTTAAAAAAGACGTCTGATTTATTACTAGCTGCCCCTGTTCCTGCATCAAGTGGTTATACTACCTTAATGACGAACATTGGCGATATGGAAAACAAAGGTATTGAGTTTAATATTAGTTCCTTGAATATTGATAGAGATGATTTCTCGTGGTCTACATCGTTTAACTTCTCTTACCTTAAAAATAAGGTAACCGCCTTAGGTACCAATAATGAGGATGTTTTCATGAATCCTTCATTTATTGGAAGCAATAGTAATATTTTACGTGTTGGCCAACCAGTGGGAACATTTTATGGTTTGGTAAGAGAGGGAACATGGAGTACAGGTGAAGCAGAGCAAGCGGCAAGATATAATCGTTTACCTGGTGATATTAAATATCGCGACATCAATGATGATGGCCAAATTAACGATGCAGATCGTACTCTTATTGGTAAAGGGATACCTGATTTCTATGGTGGATTCTTTAACACCTTCCGTTATAAGAATTTTGACTTAACAGTCGAGTTACAGTATTCTTATGGAAATGACGTTTTCCGCATGAGTCAGCACTCTTCTGAAGATCGTACAGGTATCGCCAACAGTTATGCTTCCGTACTGAATGCTTGGACGGAAGAAAATCAAAATACACCTATCGCACAAATTAGAGGTGCGGGTGTACGTTATGATTCTTTACTTGATTCACATAAAGTGGAAGATGGTTCATTCGTACGTGGTAAAAACTTAATGTTGGGGTACAACCTTCCAACAGAATTCTTGAGCAAAATAAAACTAAGCAAATTGAGATTCTATGCTTCGGTTCAGAACTTCTTCCTAATCACTGATTACAGTGGCTATGATCCGGAAGTTACCACTTATGATGATACTTTCGCCCAAGGAATAGAGTTTCACGATTATCCGAAACCGCGCACTTTTACCTTCGGTTTAAATGCAACATTTTAATTAAAACGATCAGAACATCATGAAGACATATATTATATCCGTACTGACTGCTGCTACATTACTTACGACAAGTTCGTGCAGCAAAGATTTCTTGGATGAAAACAATAAAAGTAATCCTACACAAGACTCTTATTTTCAAAATGCTACCCAAGCAGAAACCTTTGTAAATGGGATTTATTCCAACTTACGGGCAGTTGACGAAAGTAACGGTTATGGAGAGAGACCTTGGGTAACCTTAGAACTTCTGGTTGGACATGCATCTTCGAATTCACAAAGTAATTTCAACTTAGGTGTTATCAATCATACTACGGGCACAGAAAACCCTGGTTTCTACAGTTTTTGGGAAAAATATTATGAAGGTATCGGCAATGCGAACGTAGCCATAGAACGCATTCCTACCATAAGCATGGATGAAGGCCAAAAAGCAAATCTTCTAGGTCAAGCGCACTTTCTTCGTGCCTACTATTACTTTTTCCTAACGCGCCTTTTTGGTGATATTCCTTTGCTTACCAAACCGGTTGATCCAACAAATAATGATGAACTAAGACCTACCAGAAGCAGTCAGGAAGCAATCTATGAATTAATAGTGAGCGATTTAACCACTGCAGAAAGTGCAGGCTTGCCAAATGTAGATCGTACAGGGAGAGCTTCTTTGGGTGCAGTAAAATCACTCTTGGCAAATGTATATCTTACAATGGCTGGTTATCCATTAAATAAGGGCGCTGAGTATTACCAATTAGCAGCTACTAAAGCTGCGGAAGTAACCGGCCAAGGCGACGGGTGGTATCCGCTATTTGATAATTTAGAATTTCTACATGACCGGCCAAACAAAAACTTGGGTGAATTCATTTTCCAAGTGCAGTTTTTGGCGGGTATATCAAATAATAGCACGACCCAAATGATCATCCCTTATAATTCATCTATCTCTAAATATGGTGATGAATATGGAGCCCTTATTCCAATAAGACCATTTTACGACAGCTATGAAGCTGGCGATAAACGTAAAGCGGAGAGAGGTTTCTTCTTTACTAGCTCACCCAACGTTAAATCGGCTTCAGGTGGCACGGTAACTTTTGCACCTGCTCTATACAAATACTGGCTAGAAGCAGCTTCCGGCGCGAACGGCGATTTGAATTCTGATTTAAACTTCACCTTAATCCGTATGCCAGAAGTATATTTAATTCATGCCGAAGCAGCAAATGAGGCTAATGGTGGTCCTACTCAAGAGGCTTATGCTTCCCTAAATAAAGTGCGTGCACGTGCTGGTCTTGCACCTCTAAGTGGACTAAGCCAAGCTCAGTTCAGAGAAGCTGTATGGAAAGAAAGGTATCATGAGCTTTGTTATGAAAATAAAGCTTATTTCGATATGCAAAGAACACGTAAAGCTTATAACCTAACAGCAAATAGTTTTGTCGACTTAATAGGTTATAAAAACGAAAGCAATACTACTTGGACAGAAAAGTATCTATTGATGCCCATACCGCAGCGAGAATTACAAGCCAATCCTAATTTGGCTCCTAACAATCCCGGTTGGTAAAAACCTTGCAAAAAAGCATCCC
>DATMSZ010000381.1:0-29789 GCA_035565175.1 Pseudosphingobacterium sp. | reverse complement strand
ATAAAATGCCGGATAATACTTATCGAAGTATATCCTATAAAATTTATTCTATGTATCCTGGATTTTGAACCAATAAAGGATTTTTTCTTATTTCGTCTCGCGAAAGAGGCAGAAAATAAAGCTGGTTTTTCCAAACACGGTTTTCTTTACTATTAAATTCCTGTGGGGTATAACTATAGTTGTAAATAGATTCATCATACTTGTAGTTACCCGACAAGGTTTTTCCAGGCTTGAATGTTCCGTCAATTTTCACAATCGTTACTTTCCTGCCAAGCGTTTCTTCAGCAATCAGCCATCTACGTGCATCAAAAAAGCGCTGTTGCTCATATGCCATTTCTATACGGCGTTCATGACGGTAAATTTCCCTTAGACTATTTTGATCCGTTGCCGTGATAGCAGGCATACCTGCTCTGAACCGGATTTTATTTAACCAAGTTTTTGCTGTTTCTGTTTCGCCAAGCTCGATGCATGCCTCCACATAATTAAATACAGCTTCTGTAAATCTAAAATACGGCCATGGTACAAACTGTCTTGCTTGAGCGTCAATGATAGTTGGATCTGGGTCAATAAATTTTTGAATATAATAACCCGTCCAGGTTCCGTTATGTGCTTCCTTGGGACCTTGTTTGGTATCTAATCCGGAAAATTTCGTCAACCTGCCGCTCACCATTAAATCATATGCACCTGTTTGTATTTGATTGGCAGGATCTAAGGGATTATTTCTTGGTTTCCAATCTGCACCATCGTACAATATGGACGCATAGAAGCGAGGATCTCTGTTTTTATAGGGAGCGGCTTTATGAATGGGATTATTCCAATTAAATTCAGTTCCATCATTCATTTCATAATCATCCACTAAAAGACCTATAGGTTGGTTACCTCCCCAATTGTTATAACCGTTTGGACCATTGTCTCTGGCGTGTGACGAACTTTGCTCGGTAATAAAATATCGAGCATAAAGGATGTCAGATGCAGCTGTAATATCAATACCTTCGGCTTTACTGCCCCCGCCCATGGCGATACTTTTGTAATTTACTCTTCCTTGATTAGGTGTGACAGGTTCCGTAAGATTTAACTTGTAACCGCTCCCCGCATCCAACACGGCCTTAGCTGCAGCCTGTGCCAAACGGTAGCGATCCTGTTGTGAACCAGCAGTGTAAGCCAATAATGGCAACCTTTCTGAGAGATTATTTAGATCTGTGATTTTAGCAGTAAGTTTTGTTGCATCATGTAAATCACTTGCTGCATAAATCAACGTTCGTGATTTAAGCGCTAGAATAGTAAGGGAATTAATACGTCCTTTTTCAAGCTGGACACCCCCTAATCGCGTGTAAGCCTCATCACAATCCCGTATAATTTGATTGACACAGTCTTCATAAGTACCGCGCTCTTTTTCATATATAATCGGATCTTCAGAGTAGCCATAGCTACTGGTAATAAGTGGGACACCACCATAATATCTCAACAATTGATGAAAGCAATAAGCGCGAATAAAAAAAGCTTGTGCCACTAATTTATCTTTAACTTCTTTATTACTGATATTATTCTTGGTGTCATCTGCAAGTCTTTCGATCGCAATATTGCTGAACCTGATATAGGTATACATGCGTTCCCACCATCTCGATGTACCGCCCCATCCTTCATTTGCTCCATTGATAGCGCCTGTGTTCAGCAAAAGGAAAGCATCAGTATGGTTCCATAACGACTCATCGGTCGCTGAAGCTTGCATCTGTTCGGTGAAGCCTGAGTTGCTCGCTTCAAAAACATTGTAAATATCACTTACAAACTTTTCAGCTAGTACCGGATCTTGCCATACAGTCTCATCCGAGAATGCATTACGAGGTGGTACATCTAGAAAATCTGTACTGCATGCTGTCATGAACAATAACAGCGCAGTAAATATATAAAGAGTTCTGTTTTTTATTAATGTCTTCATTTTATTTATTTTATTATTTACGACCTAGTTAAATACTGCCTTTATTCCAAAACTGATGATTTTGGACTGTGGATAAAATTGACCAGTACTATTGTCTGCCTCAGGATCCCATATCTTTATTTTATCAACGGTTAACAGATTGATGCCATTAATATAAAAACGAATGGTACTCATGCCTATTCTGCTAACTAGATCAGTCGGTAAGGTATACCCTAATTCAACATTTTTTAACCTTATATAATTGGTGCTGCGTATCCAATAGGTATTATCGGTTGTTGTATAATAGGTGTCTGAGCGGTTGGTAAGGCGAGGATCTACATCACTCGGATTATCAATAGTCCAACGATTATCATAATTCCATTCGAGGTAGTTTCCTATTAATCCCGATTCCGTAGGGCCCATTCTTCGCATACCGCCAGTAGCGCCCTGTACCAATACATTGAAATCAAAACCTTTGTATTGCCCTCCAAGTACTAGGCCTCCTGTAAAGGTCGGCGTGCCATTACGGTCCAATCGCACACGATCATCACTTGTTATTTTACCATCACCGTTGTAATCGACGTATTTCATGTCTCCTGGTAATAATTTTCCATTTTTTAATCCAAGAGCACTATAATCTATGGTATTGGCATCAATAGCGGCTTGATCTTTAAAAACACCGTCATACTGATAAACCAACCAAGAGTCGGTTACCTTTCCAATTTGTTGTTGATAAGGCAATGTATTGGCTACATCACTTGAATACTGAACATTATTCTTCGCATAACCGCCATTAACCCCTATATTATAGAATAGATCGCCTACTTTATCCATATAGGTCAACTTAAACTCATAACCTTTATTAATAAGGTTACCTAAATTTGCAATAGGTAGATTGCCCGAAATACCTGAACTAATAGGTACTACCCCGGGGTTTTTTGTTAACACATTCGTACGTTTATTATAGAAAAAGTCTATCTCCAAGGCCAGCTTATCGTTTAAAAATGAGGCGTCCAAGCCGATATTGCTATTGTTGGCGACTTCCCATGTGAAGTTTGGGTTAGGAATGGTACTTTCGTAGATGGTTTGATAGAGAAGATCACTGAATACACCCTGTCCGGTATTCATGAGCGATAAATACTTATACTCTTGAAGATTTCCATCATAGTAGGCTTCTGCTCCCATCTGCCCCCAAGAACCCCTAAGCTTTAAATTATTAACGAAAGTAATATTGTTTTTAAAGAAACTCTCTTCAGATACACGCCAACCGGCTGACACTCCTGGGAAGAAACCAAACCTTTTGTTTGGAGGAAAAATGTAAGACCCATCTACCCGCCAGTTAAATTCAAAAAGGTACTTTTCCTGATAATTATAATTCACTCTACCATAATAACTCAACCGTGCTCTATCATAGGTATTTTCATTACCTAATGTTTGGCGTACGCGGTCACCAAAGTTCAATTGCTCAACCAATGCCGAAGGAAAATCCATTCGGGCCGCATAGAAACCATTATTGGTAACCGTTTCACGCGTCAATCCTACTATTGACGAAATATTATGGCCACCTTTAATTGTCTTTTCATAAGAAAGTAAGGCCGATAGGTTGATCGCTAGTTGATCTTCCGTGGCTTCCCGAAGCTGAGCCTTCGGATCTATTCCCTTTGGTACATAACCCGACAGTTTTGGCGTTACGCCATCCGCTTCAAAACTCACCTGATCCCAATCGTATAAGGTCCAAGGAGTTTCCCATCTTTTCGATCGACCCCAATATTTATCAATGGAAGCTGTTCCTGTTAATTTTAAACCTTCAACACCTGGTATTTTAATGTCTAGTGCTCCCGTATTCTGCAAATAATCCCGAGTATTTCTATCATATCCTGTTGCTCCGGTAGTGATTACAACAGGATTGGCACCGTTTTCTAAATCTGGCCCGGGAAGTCCATTAGGCCATGTGGCAATATTCGTAGGAAGGCCCCGAGCAAGAAATCTAAAAATATCTCCGGCTCCCCTGGTTGGAAAATTACGTGCTTCCTCGCGACCTGTTATCCCTAATCTTGCGGTAACATATTTACCAAAATTGAATTCCAGGTTTGCGCGCAAATCGTATTGCTTGTAAAATGTAGCCGAATTTTTATAAATAGCATCTTGGTTTAAATAACCTAAGGATATCAAATATTTTGAAGTTTCAGTACCTCCATTTATTTGCACATTATGCCTTTGCTGTGGCGACCAATCTTTAATCGTGGAAGCAAACCAATCCGTATTTGGATAACGCAAGGGGTCTGATCCATCTATATATTTTTGTCTTTCTTCAGGAGTATATTCAGGGTTGATAGCCCCTGAAGGTAGGTTGTAAGTGCCTGTGCCGGTATTAAAGGCTTGCCAAATCTCCGACCACTTTGCAGGATCTTGTGGATATACACCCGTGACCTCATTAATGATCGCTGTATATTGTTCTGAATTTGCCATTTTTGGCGTACGCGTTGGACGCTGGATACCATAGGTGAAATCATAGGAAAATTGCGTTTTACCCACTTTACCTTGCTTGGTAGTGATGAGAATAACACCATTACCTGCACGAGAGCCATAGATGGCCGCTGAGGCATCTTTTAGTACGGAGACGCTTTCTATATCGTTCGGATTGATCCGGTCTATACCGCCCGCTCGTTGCGGGACACCATCGATGACGATCAAGGGACTACTGTTGCCTCCGGGTAGCGAATTAATACCACGAATACGAAGAGTAGAACCGTCATAGCCGGGTTCTCCACTGCTTTGCATGGCGGTTACCCCAGGTAACCTACCGGCAAAAGAATTTGAAAGATTAACAGATGGAGATTTAGCGAGATCTTCTCCTTTTACGGTAGCTATTGCACCAGATACTACCGCTTTTTTCTGAGTACCATAGCCTACCACTACCACTTCTGCCAATGTTTCGTTCAATAACTGCAGTTTGACGTTGATGATGGGATCAGCCCCAATTAGCACCTCTTTCGATTCATAACCTAGGTAGCTAAACTGCAGCGTTTGTCCAGTAGATGCCGCAATATCATACTTACCATTACCATCCGTTACCTCGCCGATAGATTTGTCTTTCAGTTTGATGCTAACACCCGCCAAAGGGGCACCGTCCAAATTGGTCACAATCCCCCTGATCCTTTGTTGAGGTTTCGTAGGAACCATTACAATGTTAGTAGTCCGCACGTCCTCAATGCGTTTTCGAACAACTATGGATCGATCTCTCACCGTATATGCTAGTTGGAGAGGATGCAAAATTATATTCAATGCTTCGAGCAGTGGTTTATTATGTACATCAACCTTTAGTGTAGAACTCGTTCTGATAATCTCTGCGTTGCAGATAACAGAATACCCTGTTTGCTTCTTAATTTCTCGGAATAGATCCACCATC
The DNA here is from genome assembly GCA_035565175.1 of Pseudosphingobacterium sp. Taxonomy (GTDB): domain Bacteria; phylum Bacteroidota; class Bacteroidia; order Sphingobacteriales; family Sphingobacteriaceae; genus Olivibacter. Next base: position 24,465 of record DATMSZ010000381.1, on the reverse strand, counting down.
TGCATCTTCGGATTTGAAATACTGATATGCTGCCCGAACGTTTTAGCCCGAACTTGACACAACGTAAGCAAAAGCAATATGGCTATCATTTTCATTATAATCAGGTATCTATATTTGGGGCGTAGCAGGCCTACTCCCAATGATAAAATGTAATTTTTCATTACCTTTAATTGGTTTTAGTTTATAAAAAAATGCAATAACTCTTTTTAGAATTGGAACCTTCATGCCGAAGAAGGTGGTGCTTCTTCGGCTTTTTTGCTCCCTCACTAGTTTTATCTGGCAGTAAGATTATTTCATGAACGTGACCCTCCTTCCTTCTACTTTAAATTTTATACGGCTGTCTACGAGCTTTATCAATTCGAGCACTTTGTCAAATTTTTCGTATCTCGATATTGTCCCCCATATTGCTATATCTCTTAATTGTGGCTCCACAACAATTTCAATGTCATACCAACGAGCGATCTTAGTCATGGCACTTACTAAGCTTTCGCTATTAAACATGAATTCACCATTTTTCCACGCTATAGCTTCACTTATATTTACGGGTTGAACATCTATTCGGTCTGTATAGGCTACAGACTGTTGCCCGGGCTTCAAAATTTGGGAGATTTCATTGGGCAGTGATACTTTCACGCTTCCCTCCAAAAGGGATACCGTAGAAATCTGATCGTCTTTGTAAGTATTGACATTAAAGTGTGTACCTAGAACCTGCACACTTTCATTTTTTGTGCGGACAACAAAAGGAGCTTTTTCGTTTCTTGCAATTTCAAAATATGCTTCCCCTTCTAATTCGACAGTTCGAACATTACTCGCAAATTTCTGGGGATATCGGAGTACAGTAGCTGCATTAAGCCATACTTTTGTACCATCGGCTAAGGTTACCTGATACTGACCGCCTTTAGGTGTGGACAGCGTAAGTTGTGCATGCTCAATGGTATGTTGCCCGGTTTCCAACGCTGTGCCATCAGGATAAGTAATATTTTGGTTAACTACAATACCTGCATGGGCATCGCTAAGTTCGAGCGCATGTCCATTGGACGAAGTCAATGTTGCCTTGTTATGTCCTGGAGCAAAATTTTCACTTAGCAGTTGGTCGTTTCCATTTGATGAGGTCGTTGAATAGTATTCACGCAGGAAGAAAAATCCTGCCGATACAGCCATTAAAACTACTGCTACTGTGCTATACCGTATTACATTTCGTCTAAGACGACGTGCGCGGTTGCTTTCCTTTTTATTATTGATCTGATGCAGGATCTTGTCCAACAGGAGTTGCTCCCTCTTGCTGTTATCTTCATTGTACAGCACCTCATATTCTTGCAATGCGCTTTCTAGCTGGTTGATGTCCCTCAATTCGTTGGACAATTCAATAAGATCTGGATGAGCGGCAAACAGTTGTTGAAGCTCCAGAGACTCATCAACGGTCAGGTTGCTGCTTAAATATCCCTTTAATAATTCTACTATTCGATCGAGGTTTTGCATGGTTCTTGGTTGCTTACTAACATAGAAACACCAGAATCTAGAAAACCTTACAGAGAAATAAAAAAAAATACAATTATGGGCAATCCGGTTTAGCGAAAGAAGCAGCAGAACAGTGTGGCTACATATAAAGAGTTTTTCATCTTTAGATTACCGCGTAACGTTGCCAGAGCTCTTGATTTATTTGTATAGACGGCATTTGTAGACATATTCAACTTTATGCCTATCTCATCAATACTCATATCGTCCATGAAAGACATATGAAAGATCTGTCGTTGTTTTTCGGGTAAGCGCTGAACCTCATCCATAATACTTTTCAATAATTCAGCACGCACTATCCGGGTAAATGCGTCCGAATCTTCCATTAGAAGATGGTTATAATCATCAATATTTTCGGCATCTTTAAATATCCGATCTCCTCTTAATTTGTTGAGACATAGGTTCTTTGCTGCGATATAGAGAAATGCGCGTAATCGATCCATATCTGCAAATTGCTGTCTCCTTTCCCAGACCTTTACAAATACATCTGCAACCACCTCTTCCGCTAATTGATAGTTTTTAAGATACCGCTGCACAAAGTAAAGTAATGGTCTGTTGTAAAGGCGGTAGATACCAATCAGGCCTGCGTCATTGTCATCATGCAGATAATTAATCAAAACGGAGTGATCCATCAATTCAGCTATTTCGTTAATTCAATGACATAATGCTTACCTATCGGATATCGCTATTAAATGAAGCATGGTTCGCCTTCTCTAACATTTGTCATCATCCGGTTTTCAAACGTGAAAGCCAAAACCTAGAAAACGTATAAGGGCGATAAACAATCTGATTGAAGATTTACAATATGGCCTGTCCAAATTAATCAAGAATATCCAAAATGGCAAATATCAGCATAATAAATGTACAGCTGTATTATTGCACGTAGAAAGCAGACCCAACTTGCTCCGCTGATGATTTATTTTCTTATTCTGTACGACCAGATTTACGACCAGGAGTAATATTAAGTGAGGAGACAGTCAATAACGGCGTTCTTATTGGTAATGTCGTCAAAAATAAAATACGGTAAAAGCGCTCCGCTGAATAGGTGATCATGTTAAGTCGGAATAAATGTGATCACGTATACCAAAAACGATAAATGATTTGCCATTTTACCCATGGTTGTACTTTTTTGAACGGCGTAACTTGCGGTTATATTATTATTCCTAACCAAAAGCTAATTATGAAAATTGTCAATTCGTTAACCAATGGACACGATAGCTTCTTGCCCATTATGTGTTGCCGGATAATAGTTTTAGCAAAGAAGTTAAACCTCATCATATAAATGTTGAAAGTGAACAATACATACGCGCTATCTTTCTTGGTCCTGTTATTTGTCGCTTGTGTAAATAGCGAGCAGCAACCAGTATCCATCATCCCGCAACCACAATCATTGGAATGGACAAATGAAAGCTTTGATGTGAATAAATGCAAGGGTATTATCGTAAAAACTTCTTCGCTAAAAAAGGAAGCAAAGTTATTGCAGCAGATGCTGGCGAAAAAAGGGAATAAAGTAGACCTCTTAGATGCAACCCATCCGGAAAAGCATGCAATTGTACTTCAGCTTGATACAGTTCGAGTAGATTATTTGGCGGAAGAAGCCCATCGTCTTCAGGTAAACGGCAATGGAATAAGGCTAAGCGCCAATTCTGCTCACGGAATATTTAATGGCTTGCAAACCCTTTTTCAATTGATGGAAGAAGGTTCTTTTATGCAGGGTTGCGATATTGTGGATTTTCCTGCCTACAAATGGCGTGGCTATATGGTTGATGTAGGACGTAATTATCAGTCTCTTGAATTGCTCAAACAGCAAATTGATCAAATGGCCCGTTATAAGTTGAATGTTTTTCATTTTCACCTTACAGAAGATGTTGCTTGGCGTTTACAGATCAAGCAATATCCACAGCTTACTGCTGCAGAGCATATGCTGCGCAATAAAGGGCAATTTTATAGTATCGCTCAAGTAAAAGAACTGATTGAATATTGCAGGGAAAGGTATATTACACTGGTTCCTGAAATAGATATGCCAGGGCATAGTGCTGCGTTTTCCAGGGCTATGGGAGTAGATATGCAATCCGTAAAAGGTTTTCAAATAGTAAAGAATATTATGAAAGAAGTATGTGAAACATACGATCTTCCTTATATACATATCGGTGCTGATGAAGTGAAAATAAAGAATCCACAATTTTTGCCCGAAATAGCCCAGCTTATTCAGCGATACCAAAAAAGAGTAATTGGCTGGGCGCCCGGCGGAAATTATGATGACCAGACTATTCGCCAACTATGGAAGGATGAGGCTGATCAAGAAAATGAACAAGCTGCAAGTCCTTATATAGATTCCAAGTTTTTATATATCAGCGATTTTGATCCGTTAAGCACGGTGGTAACCATCTTCAATAGACAATTGGGAAGCAAACCGAGGGGCGACTCCCAATTGTTGGGCGCTGAATTCTGCTTGTGGAATGACAGGAGAGTAGCAAGGGAGTCTGACTTATTATCCATGAATGCAGTTTACCCTGCCATGCTTGCCTTTGCCGAACGAAGCTGGAGGGGAGGAGGTTATCCCGGGGTAGTGTTCAGCATAGGTACCGACTCATCTGACCGTGCCAAGGCGTTTGTTGAGTTTGAAAAAAGAATACTTGATCACAAACGTAGGTATTTCGGTAAGCTGCCGTTTAACTATGTAAAGCAAACACATATCAAATGGAAGCTTTTCGGGCCATTCGAAAATAATGAAGAGCTATCTACAACATATTGGCCGGAGAGCAAACAGGCTGTACCAGACGATTCGGCTGCCAGCCTAAACGCCACGGGAGGAACAATCTGGCTATGGCATACGCATGGTCCACCAGTAAAAGCATGGTTACCTACGCCTAAAGAGAACACTACTTGGTACGCCTATACAAAATTTTGGAGCGACGTCGATTCCGCTATTGCAATATGGGCAGATTTTAAAGATTTATCGAAATCAGGTGCAGACGCTACACCATCAATGGGTGAATGGGATTATATGCTAAGTAAATTATGGGTTAACGGTAAACTGATTGCATCGCCGAAATGGACCTTTCCAGGTAGGCCGTCTGGCCAATTGGAAGCACCATTGGTAGATGAAGGATTTTATTATAGACCACCACAAATTTTAAACGTAAAAAAAGGTTGGAATAAGGTGCTTGTCAAGCTGCCAATGGCATCGTTCGACCCTTTGCTGGACTGGCAGGTCCCACCCAAATGGATGTTTACCTTCATTCCCGTATACCGTGGAGAAGGAGGCATAAATTATTCTTCCATGGATATAAGATTTGAACCGAATAATTAGTTTTAATAGATACGTAAACATATTTTAAATGAATAGTAAAACAGCAAAAGTTGGGTTGTTTGGAATAGGACTCGACACCTATTGGCCACAGTTTCCTGCATTGAAAAGCCGACTGGAAGGATACCTGTCAGAAATAGAACAAAAAATATCCGCCTTTCATCCTGCAGTTGTAAATGTTGGCCTTATCGACACTGCAGACAAGGCTTTCGAGGCCGGTCATCACTTCAGGCAACAGGAAGTAGATCTTATTTTCCTATATGTGGCAACATACGCCTTATCATCCACCGTATTTCCGGTTGTACGCCAAGCGAAAGTGCCTGTGATCATTCTGAATCTAGCTCCTGAATCCAGAATCGATTACGACGCGATTAATAGTATGGGTGATCGAACCCAAATGACCGGAGAATGGCTAGCTTATTGTTCTGCATGTCCCGTTCCCGAAATAGCGAATTTATTTAATCGCACAGGTATAGCATTTCATCAAATAACAGGAATATTAAAAGAAGAGGAATGTTGGAGCGAGGTGCGTGACTGGGTGGAGGCTGCTAAGGTGGCGTATACGATGTTTCATAATAGACTGGGCTGCATGGGACATTATTACAGTGGTATGCTTGATATATATTCAGATTTAACACAGCAATATGCCTATCTCGGGGGGCATATAGAAATCATCGAAGTAGACGAGCTCACAGCTATGCGTAAAGAGGTACAGGCGCCGCAGATTGCAAATCGGATATCGGAGTTCTATACCTATTTTGATGTGCAAGCAGACTGCTCTAAAAAAGAATTGGAAAGGGCGGCAAGAACCTCGGTCGCACTTGATAAATTGGTAGACAAATACGGTCTAGGCTCTATGGCTTATTACTATAAAGGTATCGGAACGGATAATGCCGATACCATGAGTTCTATTATATTAGGTACCTCTTTACTGACGGCAAGAGGTGTCCCGGTGGCGGGCGAGTACGAAATAAAAAATGCGCAAGCCATGAAAATATTGGATAGCTTCGGAGCAGGTGGATCATTTACTGAATATTATGCCATGGATTTTAACGATGATGTTGTATTAATGGGGCATGATGGGCCTGGACATATTTCCATTGCTCAGGGAAAGACTAAAGTGCGACCCTTATATGTGTATCATGGAAAAGTGGGTAAAGGATTGTCAGTTGAAATGTCAGTGAGGACTGGGTCTGTGACACTACTTTCGGTGGTACAAAAAAAATCCGGAGACTTAAGTTTTCTGGTTGCCGAGGGAGAGACGGTGCCAGGGGCTATATTGGAGATTGGTAATACGAACAGCCGGTACAAGTTTTCGATTGGTGCTAGAAATTTTGTCAATAGCTGGAATTTAAACGGTCCGGCTCACCACTGTGCAGTTGCAGTAGGCCATATTGCTCCTAAGATAAAAAAACTCGGAGCTTTATTGGGGATGGAAACAGTCATTATTTGTTAACTTTGCTTACTAACAATGCTTAACGGCTTCTATAAAACTATACGTGTTATGGATCCTTATCGTAAATATTTCAGTTCAGAACAACTCCAGGAATTGGTAGAGATGCAACCGAATTGGGGAGTCAATGTTTTGAATGTCGGGCACAATATTCATTCGGCGCATACAAGTTATCCGGATAAAAACCATCCTAATCACTACGTCTTCAACTGGAAAAAAGGAAGGATGCTCAAAGAGTATCAACTGGTATTCATAGCGGCTGGGCATGGTTCATTTAAAACGGAGCATTTGGGCGAAGTTCCCATTAACCCAGGTTCTGTCTTTTTACTTTTTCCTGATACGTGGCACACCTTCAGGCCATTGGAAAAGAGTGGATGGGAAGAATACTGGGTTGGCTTCAATGGCCCATATGCAGAATATTTAATGGGGCAAGATTGTTTTAATCCAAACTTTCCCCTTATACACATGGGGTTTAACCTTGAGTTTCTGGATATATTTATACGCCTGTTGGAAACACTAAAAGGTGAGGGTATCGCATATTGCCAAATCGCTTCTTGCCTCACAATCCAGCTACTTGGTTTAACATATGCTGCCGCCCTGCTTAAAAAATCTCCTCAAAACCGTAAAGAGCATATCATTAATAATATACGTTTCAAAATGCACGACAGTCTACATACGAATATTAATTTAGATGAACTGGCTGCTCAGCATAATGTAAGTTATACTTGGTTCAGAAAAGCGTTTAAAGAACTGATCGGCATTTCACCAGGTCAATACTTATTGAATCTAAAACTCGAAAAAAGTTGTAAAATGTTAAAGGAATCAGAGCTAACTATTTCCGAAATTGCTTTCGCTACAGGTTTTGCCTCCGAATATCACTTTTCCAAAATATTTAAGAAGAAACTGAAAATGGCTCCATCCTTATACAAGAGATGTACTTATTAAACGGTACGGCATTCTGACAGCTTATTTGAAGCATTCTGTCTATAGTCTTATTGACCTTTCAACGGTTAGATTTTAGTCAATTCAATCTTTACATGAGGTAGCGCCCATGCTCAGAAACACATGCAGAGATAAGATAATTAAAATTAGAGTCTTTTTCGTCAGGAAAGGACTCTAATTTTAATCCGAACTAGATTACACTACCGGACTCACGCCACCATCAATCAGGTAATTGGAACCAGTAATGTATTGTGCTTCCGGTGAAGCGAGGAATCTTACCAAATTAGCAATTTCTTCAGGTTCTGCCATTCTGCCCAACGGTACACCCACTTTACTCATCACTGATTTGAAGGCTTCGTCTACGGTAATATTTGATGACCTTGCAATGCCTTCAATAAATTCTTCCATCAGCGGTGTTTTTACGACACCGGGTGAAACCGTGTTTACACGGATTCCTTTTGAGCTAACCTCGTTTGCTAATGCTTTACTGTAAGCATTCAATGCCGCCTTGGCAGCAGAATAAGTAACCGTCATCTCCCAAATTGGCTGCAGCGCAGCATAGGTGGAAATATTAACAATTACGCCACTTTGTTGGTTAATCATTGTTGGCAATAATGCCTTGTTGACACGAACTGCCGACATTAAATTCAATTGTAAGTCATTGTTCCAATGCTCATCTGTAAGGGTGCTAAAACTGCCGCCCTTACTTAAATTCGCCCCCGCATTATTTACAATAATGTCTATTCTGCCGAATTTCTCCAAAATTTCTTTAGCAATGGCCTCTGCGCCTTCGGGTTGAGAAAGGTCGGCTGAAATGAAATAATATCCGTTTGGGTTTTCTTCCGGTTCGGTTCTGGCAGTTACAATAATATGGGCACCTGCATTACTTAATTTGTCGGCAATCGCTTTTCCGATACCTTTTGTTCCTCCTGTTACCAGGGTAATCTGTCCTTTTAAGAAATTGTTCATAATGAATGTTTGTGTTGAAATTTGAATCGTATATTTATTTTGAAACATTTGTTTTAAAATTGAGCAAAAAAATTTAATGCCTTAGTTGACGAATGATAAAATCGGCCATATTTCGAATTTTAATAGGGTCTTTATGTAAAACGAATGAATTGTACCAACCTATAAATACACTGGTGAGATAATCGGCAATGGTATCTGCATTTTCACTTCTATCAATTTCGCCCTCGTTTTGTGAATTTTCTATTAAACTTTTCAAAAATTGATGCGTGAAATCATCATAGGCGTTTACGGCAACCTGTATTTCCGGATCTTCTCCTTCTATTTCAAAAGTCGCTTTTATACACATACAGCTATTTGCCTCTGTTGTAATGATGTCTGCAGCATCTTTGATGAAATTTTCAAGGGCTTGGATTGGCGAGGCAAAATTGGTATAACGCTGTTCAACTGCGCGAATCCGCATTTTTGTATAATGTTTGATACACTTTACAAACAATTTGTGTTTATCGCCAATCGTATTGTAAAGGCTGCTGCTGTTAATTTGCATGGCATCGGTTAAGTCGCGCATAGAGGTTGCTGCGTAACCTTTTTTCCAGAAAACTTCCATTGCCTTCTGGATAGCCTGTTCTTCATCAAATTCTACTAATCTTGCCATTGTAATGCAAAGATAAAAATATTTGAAACAAGTGTTTTAAAATTTTAAAAAGAATTTTGTAAGCTAAAAGTAAATATACCGTTAACTAATTCGTCATAATATAATGCCAGCTCCGTTAAAAACCTATAAATTCTTACGTATAAGGGGCATATTAAAACATTACCAATGGCATAAGAAGCCTTCGGCAAACAGCGCTCAAATTAAATTTGAACAATTATATTATGGCAGTAAAATCCTTACAAGTAACTGATTGGGTGAAACCCCGTATTTCTTTTTGAAAATAAAAGAAAAATGAGAGAGATCTTCAAATCCCACTTCGAGGTAAACCTCTGTTGGCTTTTTCTTTTTTTCAGTTAAATGATAATAAGCGAGTTCGAGTCTTTTGTCTGTTAACCATTTTTGGGGAGTAGTATTGAAAAGCTTTTTAAAGTCTCTATTAAATGTAGATAAACTTCGGCCGGTTAAGTAACCTAATTTTTCCAATGACATATTGAACATAAAATTCCGCTGCATAAAATTGACCAGATCAATTTTGCCCGGCACATCGAAATTTGCCAGCACACTGTCAACACCCGGATCGATCATCCGCAGGATACTCATAGCTTCTGCTATTTTTAACGAAGCTAGTTCGTCCGGAAATTCACCTTCCACATTGAAATACGGTATCAGCGAAGCCATACAGCTTTCTAACAAAGGATGATTACTGAAGCTGTAGATTTTTTGTTCCGGTTCTAGCCTCTTTTTAACATCGATCTTTTCGTAGAATTTTCTCAGCCGCTCAACAGATAAATGCATAACCACCGATTTATGCGGCAGTCCATTTTTTGGATAATTAATAATCGTTGCTAACTGGTTTCTGGGAATAAGAAAAATATCTCCTGTCTTAAAATTAAAGGTCGTGTCCCATTGGATAATCTTTGTTTCACCTGAAATGAACCAGATCAACATATGATCTTTAAACATTAAGTCCGACTTGAACAGCTTATCCTCATAAGAGGAAAGCTTGATTTCTTTAGTTAAGTACCTGGAGATATGTTCCATATTATAAAGTTATTTATTTTGCATTGATTTCTATGAAATCAACCTGTTAAAAATTTATGATACCGAGAGCTGATAAAGTCCCTGCTCACTGTGTAAGCCAATGGGAGCTTTTATTTTGTCGAAAACATTGATGTAATTCCTCACTTCACTTGTTCTGTCGTTCATCAGATCTCCGGTATCCTAAATACATCATATTAATGAATACGATGAGAGGCATGCGGGATATCAAATAACCTCGAAGGTAATACCTGTCATTTCCTCGCTGAGACTCCAAAGTCTTTTAGCATTACTTTCATCCACTGAATACGGTTGTACACCTCGTGTTCCCAGGCCATTACCCTGTTCTAAACTTCCAAGCGCTAATGTTGCTATCTCTGCATCCTCGCAGTATACACCGCCTATATTATTAAGTAGCGGACTGGTCGCGCACCATACTGTAGTAGCGGCACCTTGGGGAATGGTTTTCAAGTTTGCAAGGATTTCCGGAAGTATATTTCCACTCTCATCAACGAATCCCAACTGTCTGAATAATTCCATGTCTGCGCCTCTTGCCAACTCTGTGCCGGCGATTTCCCCGGGATGCAATGAGTAGGCTCTCACATTAAATGCTTTGGCACGATTATCAAATTCAAGAGTAAACAGATTACTGGCCGTTTTTGACTGTCCATAGCCCACAAGAGTCTGGTACTCCGTATGCTCGAAATTAGGGTCATCATAATTGAAGGACGCCATGTGGTGACCAGCTGAAGATACATTAACGACTCTTGCACCATTAGCTTTTTTAAGTGCTGGCCACAGTCTCGCAACAAGCTGATACTGTCCCAGATAATTGGTCGCTAGTTGAGATTCGATCCCACGGCTATCCCTTTGTAATGGCACCCACATGATACCGGCATTATTAATGAGCAGATGAAGAGGTCTGTCGGAAGCAAGGAATTTTTGGGCAAATGCATCGATGGTGTCAGGCTGGGTCAAATCCATTGATTCTATTTCTACATACGGGATACCTTCCAGGTTTTTCTTTGCCTTTTCAATATCCCTTGCCGGTACAATTACTGTTGCTCCTGCAGCCGCGAGTACGCTGGTTGTCTCCAGGCCGATGCCTGTATTGCCACCAGTTACGATTGCGATTTTTCCAGTTAAGTCGATACCTTTTAGAACTTCAGCTGCTGTTGATTTGGCGTTAAATCCTGATCCTATAGGATGTTGTAACGCACCTTGATAATTGTTCTTTTCCATTTTTGTTTTTATTAAATGATATAGAACAAATTTAGATAGTTTAGGAAGAGGCCGTTTTGTTCAGACTGTCAAATAATTTTGTTCAGCATGTCAATGTTAAAAGCACATGGCGTATGCTTAAGTAAGCTAAAAAACCTTACAATAACCTGCATCCGCATTATTATGATAGAATTTAACATTGAATGATATATATTACGGTACACCTATCTTGGTATCCATGGAAGAAATGCTTCGGCAGGTCTTTCTCCCCCTTAATTGTAAATTCTTATCAACCAGATTATATTCACTTATAAAACTTTATTTTGGACAATTCTGATTTTTATTGTTATTTTACAGGATGATTTAAACAACTTAAAACCAATAAATTATGAGCTTCAGACTGATTTTGTCGTTTTTGCTTTTAAGCACCTGTTTTGTTGCATTTGGTCAAGAAAAGCAAGCTGGAAACATTGCTATTACTGAAAAAGGCCTAATTAAGATATCCATCATGTATCCTTATGCTGAGGGCAAAACCTTCAACATGGAGTACTATGAAACTAAGCACATGCCTATGGTGGCGAGTTTTTTAGGATCGAATTTGGTTAAGTATACTATTGAAAAAGGGCTTTCCAGTGGTATTCCTAACCAACCTTTACCGTTTGTTGCTATTGGTACGTTTTACGTTAAAGACTTAGCTGAGTATCAAACGGCTGTAGCGCCACATAGAGATGCAATTCGTGCAGATTTTGCAAACTACACCAGTGTCATGCCTGCCATTTTGGTAAGTGAAATCGTAAAGTAATCATTCACCTTTTCTAATTGATTGACGGGGGTTGCTTGACACGGCAAAACTAGGCCACTTGACTCAGACATTAAAACGTTCTATTGAGAATTAATTATAGGGGCACGTACCTATTTTACATGCCGTCTCGTGGAAAGATCATTTTTTCAGTGCTCCGAGGTGCTTATAAGTGTTGATGAGCAAACCAGTGGGTGTTGCCTTGGAGTCAACAAAAGCCAGTTCCCGGGCATTAATACTGTCCGACAATAAGCGTTTACCACGACCAAGCAAAACTGGGTAGGTAATGAGCACAACCTCGTCAGCTAGTCCTTGGTCAAGCAATGCCGATGTAAGGGTTGAACTTCCCACAACGATCAGATCGGGGCCGTCCGTTGACTTGAGATCGCGAATCGTCGCTATAACATCCTCGCCTAAACTCTTTACCGAACCCCATTGCAGGCTGTCGGGTCTGTGGGTTGCAATGTATTTCGTAGCAGCGTTTATAGCATTTGCCATTGGGAAATCTCCAGCATTAGGCCAAAAGTTACTAAATATATCATAGGTACGGCGGCCAAGCAGTAGATCGAAATTTGGACCATACGCGTTAAAGAGCATTTCCGCCCCAGCAGGGCTTCTGTAGGGTGTCGTCCAGGCGCCATAAGTGTAGTCTCCGTCGTGCTCAATTACACCATCGAGCGAAATATGTTCGAAAATTCTGATCTTTCTCATTTTTCACAATTGTTTAATTATTGTCCAAATTTAATCAGGATCAGAAATATATGTGAGGTGCAATCACGACAACATAAGGGTGTTTTTTACCGGCTATCTCACCCAAGTTTTTTTCTCAGCCATTTTCGGACCGGCTCATCATACCATTTCAAACTGGCGTACGCCAAAATAATACCACCTATCAAAATCAACAATGCATAGGGCCAAGCCTGCACAATGGTCACGCCTTTATGGTTGCTGATCCAGGCGACGTAAAAATATACCAACGGATAATGCACCAGATAAAGCGGATAGGAGATATCACCTAAGAATTTGCATATCCTACGTTCAGTTTGGGTATGTACAACGCCGCTGGCACCCAGATAAACAATGAGCGGAAAAATAACGATTATACATATTGATTCATAGACTCCATTCATCCAAAGATGCTCAGCACCGCCTATGCGTGGCATATACAAGATTGCGGCCACCACGAGGCTGCACCAAAAAAAGGCATGCTTAATGCGGGTGGGTTTAGCTATCCGTGAAAGCAGCAGACCTGCAAAGAAGGGATACATCGTCCGGGTAATACCCACGCGTACCTGTTCGACGTTTAGTGTCCAACCACCGCTGACATCTCCGTTGGGACTGGTAATGGCCATATGAGCGAGCGCTATAGCCGCGATTAACACCAAAATACCCAGTGCTTTTTTTGAGAACTTCCTGATGCCGATGGCATACAGGATATTGGCAATGTACTCAAAGAATAATGACCAGCCTACACTATTGAGCGGGTGCATTTCTTCCCAACCCCGTATATCCAACGATAGGGGAACGGGCAGAATAGTATAGCCGATGAGCATCACCAACAGCATTTTCCACAAGGGAATGGTATGGATGAGCGGCCAGATTGTTGAATCTGTAAAATAGAACCCAATTGCCCCGAGTGTCATTCCTAGCACCACCATCGGCTGAAGCCGCTCGATCCGGCGTTTAAAGAAAGTACTGATGGTCATTTTATGCCAGCGGTCATCATAAGCGTAACCGATCACAAAGCCCGACAACAGAAAGAAAAAGTCAACGGCTAGGTAACCGTGGTTGACCAGGATATCTAGGTGCCCAGTTCCTAATGGTTCTGTTAAGTGAAAGGTTACAACGATAATAGCCGCTACACCGCGTAATCCATCCAATATGGGGTAGTGAGGCTTTGCGGAAAGTTTATTATTACTCATTGAGGCCTCCACATTGTCGCCGTGGATCAGGTGTATTGGTATGATGGCTAGTGCCAACCAAGCATAAACAGAGCAAAAAAACAAGAGTCTCAATCTTCATGCGTTCGTTCGATATCGTTATAAACGGTGATTTAATGAATTTGTAAAATTAAATAAATAACGTATCTGAATTCCGTCAAATAGTATCAAAACCCAAACAGATAGTCTCATTTTTACATATAACTAAGGTACATTTGCTTATTTTTTTCTTCCTGTGTCATAATACTGTTTTTAAGCTGTTTGTTTACAAAGTAAAAACAACATATACTTTGGTACAAGTACTCACTAAATGGTAGGGTACTTACTATTTAGTTAAGATTATTGACTATCAAATAGAAAGAAATCAAATAAATATTTTCATCGATTGTTTCCACGGTGGCTATTTTCTTCATTTTAAATCTTGATTAAGGCTGCATACATTTGCCCACCAAACGAAGAAGGTCTTTCATTTATCTTCGTTATGGAGCTGTACCCCAAGTCGTTGAAGAGACGATGTAATTTGTTAAAAGTAATCGGATAAGGAACCCAAGGATTCGGAACATTGCTTTCGTATTCAATGATTAGAAGCTGTTTATCTCTATCAAAAAATTTCTCCAAGCGTTTTATAAGTGTTTCCTTTTGTGAGATAAAATGAAAAGAATTGGCCATTAAAATCCCATCCAAATTTGGAAGCTTAATGTTTTCCTGGTTAAAATCCATTTGTTCGAATTGTATGGAAACACCGTTATCCATGGCGGTATTCAGTTCTTGCGGCGAACGGTCCACCGCTGTAACGCTACTTCCCGCTGTAAGAAGATGGGCTAGGGCATAGGTAAATATGCCATTCCCGCAGCCCAAATCCGCCCAATGTTGAGGGACGTTATCCTGAAATATTCCCGGCTCAATCAAAGATATGGCTTCCTGTAGATTCATTTTTTTCGGTTATACATGACGTTTTTTTCTAAGGTGTTCCTGCATTTTTATTCAGTTCGTAACTATCCTTGATCACTGCTTCGTTAATTTCTTTAATGCGCTTCAGCTGCATTTTTTCAACTTTTCTGTCATAAGTCAGTACACCATTCACTTCATGTTCCACATCTGTTGTCTGCGTATATATGGCTACACTGAGCCCTTTATATTTCATAAGCTGGTTTACCTGATCTAAAAGCAGTATATAGCGATCGGTGAGTGCTGTCTGTGTAGGCTCATAGGCATAGGCATTATTTTCCACAGGCCACATATGGCCTCGGGTGTATAAGCCTACGCCACCAAATTCACCTAAAGAGGCTGCTCTGGTACTGTCGGGCACTGAAGCCCCATAAGGCCCCACATAAATATGCGTATCTACAAAATCCCCATTACCCGGATCTCCGTATGCTTTCTGGTAACTAGGATTATTGTTAAAGCCCGAGTTGCCATTAACCAATCGCGAGGGATCATACTGCTTTACCCAATCTGTTATGTTTTTTACATCAAAAGCTCCCCAATTTTCATTGAAAGGAACCCAGGCGATGATAGATGGCGAATTATAGTGATCATCCATGATGGATTTCAGTTCCTTTCGGAACATTCCCCGGTATGCCGTCGTGTCTTCGTTTGGGTACCAAATAGCCGGCATATCTTGCCAAACCAACAATCCCAATTTATCGGTCCAATAGTAGAAACGTTGCGGTTCCGTTTTCATATGTTTCCGAATCAGGTTATACCCCGCCTTCTTTGTGTACTCGATGTCGGATTTTAAGGCGTCTTCAGTCGGTGCCGTCAATATCCCATCCGGCCAATAGCCCTGATCCAGCAATCCCAGTTGCATAACAAATTTTCCATTCAGAAGCGGTCTTACTACACCATTTATTTTGCCCAGTTTAATATCCCGCATAGCAAAATAGCTCGTCACTTCGTCGGAGATACCACCATCTTCATCGTAGAGACTCAACTTTAGGTCATAGAGAAAAGGGCTATCCGGCGACCACAACTTCGGATTTTTTATGGGCAGATAAAAATACGAACCGCTAACTCCATCAGTCTCTGCAACCAGTTGCTCACCGTCGTAAGCAGTTGCAGATACCTTTTTGGCTCCATTACTTTCTACAAGTACTTTTAGACGCCCGTTATCAAGCTCTGGAAGTAAGCGGACGCGCTGTATAAAGTGTTTATTTACCGGTTCAAGCCATACGGTCTGCCAAATACCCGATGAGAAGGTGTAATCGCCTCGCGGACCGTTTTTACCGGATGGTGTTTTGCCATCGTTTAGATCTTTGGCTGCTACTATGAGCATGTTCTTACCGGTTCTCAAAAAGGGAGTAACGTTTAGCGAGAAGGCATCATAGCCTCCTGCATGATCACCGACCTTTTGTCCGTTCACAAAAATAGTCGCATCATGATCGACGGCACCGAAATGGAGGATAATTTGTTTGTTTTTCCATGTAGTAGGTATCTCAAAAGTCCGCCTATACCACATGTTTATTTCCTGTTTTCGCTGTATGCCCGATAAAAATGATTCCGGGCAGTAAGGAACGAGAATTTTCTCCGTTACCTTGTCAAAAACGGCGGGTTTTTGCGGTTGAAAAGCGTCAGGAGCATCCTTTCCACCGAGATAATCCCACTTGCCATTTAGGCATAACCATGCTTCTCGTTGCAATTGTGGTCGTGGATATTCAGCTAAGGGAATTTCTGCTTGGCGTGCCACTTCCGTCCAGGGTGTAGGCAGTTGTGCCACCTGTGCCGCAAGGGGGTACGTATTGGCAAAGAAAAATAAGAGTAGGATGAAGTTTTGATAATTCGTCATAGTGATACAAGATTATACATTTTTTTTTAATTTGACAGTGTACCGTAGGTCGTAACACTTACCACAAACGAATGGCCGCGAAATCCATCATTCACTCAGTTTGGTTCTATATCGGCAAAAAAGAATAAAAGCTAAACCGATGCAAAACAAATACGGTAGAACAACAGTAAAGAAACTGTAATGATACTGGCTTTGCGTAATATGTATGATCCCATTGATATCGTTGGAAGAGGTGCGTGGAATCAAAGCCTGCGCAAAATTCCACCCGCTATGTAATCCAATGGGGAGAAACAGCTTCTTTGTCTTTAGATAAAGAAGTCCAAATAGGAGTGAACCGACACCTGTAGTAAGTAAGGTTAGCGTAAAATCGCCCAAAGACATGGCTAGGTGAACGTGCATCAATCCAAAGGGTACCATCACCACTAATTGCGCCGGCCATGCCCCGTAATGTGTATGTAGGCTTTGAAACGGATAGCCACGAAAAACAAACTCCTGTGCAAAGGAGGAACAGAAGCAATTTAAAAAGATGGCAAGAATAAACCCCAAATTTATTTTATTGCTGAATACCCATTGATCACCGGTTAAGAGGAAGGTGAGGGAAGTAGTGGCAATAAGCATCAGTACACCAATGCCCAAACCAAAGAAAAATTGAAGGTAGTTAATCCGGTTTTTAGGGATAAAGCCGATGGACGTTATATTTTTTCCTTCCCGTCTTAAAAACATAAAGCTGAGTATGAAGGAAAGACTAAAGAAGAACAGCGGACTGTTTAATGGCCGAATTAGTCCGGCAATGATCATCGCTGCGCCAAGCAGGATAAAGTAAATCACTACGTTAACAAGTGGTGTTATTTTCTTGCGTATCATTTTGTAATTTGTTTAATGTCAACACAAAATGACAAAGTAGAAATGAAGCAAAAAAATAAAGTCGACAGGGCCTCTCTACTCAACGACAAATAGCTTTTGTGCGGTAACCAAGTAAAAGGAAGTGCTTCGTTGCCAAAAAAAGAGGCTTGGTCGGAAACAGAGAAGTCTTGGTCTATTTCTTTTGTGGCGAGCCGTTTAAACAGCTATATTTACGGTATGCAGCTTCAAACCACTGTGCTTCAAGCCACTGTCCGTCGTATTTATCAGCAAAAGGCTCTCCGGCTGCTGTTACATCTTTGTTTTTGGCTATTTATGTTGGCGGTAAAAAACTATATGGCCTCGATAACCTTTAACGTTTATAACGGATTACCGACGACAACCTTGTTTAAAATAAATTTGTATGGGACAGCATTGTTGGCTGCTTTTTATTACACCCTGGTTTACGGGCTTTATCCCTACGCTATCAGGGCGAAAAGTATTCTTGGTAGCCTGCTTGGTTTGGTAGTTCTGTTTATTTTATATACTGTAGCGGACGGCTGCATCGAGGCAGCTTTATTGAGGAACTGCACAGATTGTATGGCGCTTATAGAGCAGAATAATCCCAACTACCATAAATTTCTTCAGCAGCAACTGGGCAATGTGGTGTTTAAGCGCTTTATGAGCTTAGGTTTGCCACTTGGTATCATTTTTATGCTGGGGATGCCTATAAGCATAAAAGTAGGCTTGGCCGCCTTGCGTAATGCGTATGCAAAAGCAGAGCTTATCAAAGAAAAAGCGAAATTAGAGCTTGATTTTCTTAAATCCCAGTTCAATCCACATTTTCTCTTTAACTCATTGAATAATATATACGGTTTGATTCTACGTGGGAGTATTGCTCAATCCGCTTCGGTAATTGCTCATTTATCAGAGCTTTTGCGTTACACGATATATGAGGCGAATAACGAATGGATGCCTATTGCGCAAGAAACGAAGTTAATTGCGAACTATCTTGAGTTAGAGAAAATACGGCTCAATCACACCAAAGTCAGTATGGATTTAACGATTGAAAACCCCTTAGTACAATTGCCATCTTTATTATTGATGCCCTTGGTGGAGAATGCGTTTAAGCATACAGAAGATGCTCCTGGTGCGTTCGTCCATTTGGTAATACACGTGAGTCAGAAACAACTATATTTTATGGAGGAAAATACGGTAGGCGATGCAAAAGAGAATAAGTACGGCGGACTGGGTTTGCAGCATTTACGTAAAAGGTTAGCCTTTTTTTATCCTGATAGGCACCAGTACGAGTTAAACGAACAAGCAAATAGATATCGAGTAACCTTAACCTGTAAATTATGAGTATTTCCTGTATAATTGTTGACGACGAACCTATTGCTCGCGACATTATAAAAGACCACCTCGAAAAGTTACCCGATTTCGAAATAAAGGATATGTGTATAAATGCCATGGAAGCTTATGAAGCCTTATATACACAGCAAGTAGACGTAATATTTTTGGATATACAGATGCCGCGCATTGCAGGTACAGAGTTTCTCCGCTCATTACGAAATCCACCCTACGTGGTATTTACTACTGCTTACCCTCAATTTGCCGTTGAGGGATTCGACTTAAATTCAGTCGACTATCTGGTGAAGCCCATTACTTTTGATCGCTTTTTGCAGGCTGCTCAAAAACTAAGGGAGCGAATGGCAACCCGTACTGTTAATTTGGAAACCGGGGGGGAGCAGACCTTCATATTTATCAGGCAAAACCATAAATTAATACGGGTAAATTTTGAGGATATCGTTTACGTGGAAGCACAGCGCGATTTCTCGATGGTATATCTGGCAAACGGAGCTACAATGATGATGAGCATGAACATTGGTATGGTTGAAACGCTATTGCCTCAACACATTTTTCTTAGAATCCACCGATCCTATATCGTGCAACTTATCAAAATCAAAGCTATCGCAGGAAACCTTGCGAAAACTGATTTGGTAGATCTTCCCATTGGACCTAATTATCGGGAAATACTCTTGCAGAAATTAAATATCTTTATGTAATAATTAACTGTTTTATCAGATTTTAAGAAGTGTCAAATTAAGTTAATAGAGATTAAAGAAGAAAATTATGACGCACGACAAAGAAATTTTTCGCGAACCAGACTTCTCAAATAGACCGTTCAATTTGATTGTTGAAAAGTTAATGAATCTAAAATCAGAAGTGTTATTCGAGGCCTGGACCAATGAATTTGATATTTGGTTCGCTGCACCAGGTTCCGTATTAATGACAGGGAATGTTAATACACCGTTCTTTTTTGAGACAGAATTTAGACCCGATGAGAATTCTGACATTCAAAGACACCCACATTACGGCAGATTTTTACAACTTATTCCTAACCGACTTATAAAATTGACGTGGGTGACCGGTGCAGCAGGGACTAAGGGATCAGAAACTGTTGTAACCGTTAAATTAGTACCCAAAGAAGAAAAAACATTATTGAAACTAACACATTCCGGATTCCCGGACGAAGAATCAAAAAACAAACATCAACAAGCTTGGCCGATGGTACTTGAACAACTTGAAAAGAGATATATAGGAAAATAGAAATATATAGGAAAATGAAGAATTGAAATGCAAGTACAGATAGTTCTGTTACATTGATGCATTTCAAAACCTGCACGTTTCTTAGCCGTAATCGTTAGTTGTCAATGTGAGACAGCTCAATGATCTAAAAACCACAACAAAATCGATATAATAACTAACTAACAGAAATATAATTAGAAATGGAATTCAACCCAAACAACAATATTGTTAAACTCTGTCTTCAAGGAATGGATATGGAAGAAAAAGGCAAACCTGAAGAAGCGAGCAACCTGTTTCTTCAAGCCTGGAACGAAGCAACAGACGACTTTGAAAAATTTCTTGCAGCTCATTATGTAGCTCGACATCAAAAAAATAATTTCGACAAATTAGAATGGCTCGAAACGGCTTTGCAGTTTGTGTTAAAAATAAATAACGATACTGTTAATAGTGCTTTGCCTTCTCTATATTTAAACATTGCCAAATGCTATGAGGATCTGGGCGACTCTGAGAAGGCAAAAAAGAATGATGAATTAGCAACTTCGTCTAAGAATAAACCATTTGATAAATGTCTCTTTTATCATGGGACGAAAGCAGATTTGAAGATTGGCGATTTACTTACAGCAGGGGGCAATTCTAATTACAAACCTGATCTCAAAATGAACCACATTTATTTCACTGCCTTGGTTAATGGAGCGGGACTAGCTGCTTCATTAGCAAAAGGAGATGGACCTGAACGTGTTTATATCGTTGAACCGACGGGTAGTTTTGAAAATGACCCAAATGTTACAGACAAAAAATTTCCAGGTAATCTAACACGTTCATACCGCTCCAAAGCACCATTAAAAATCGTTGGTGAATTGACAGATTGGGTGAAACAAACATCAGAGGAACTCCAGAAATTTCGCGAAAAATTGACCATTAACAAAGGAGATATTATCAATTAATTACGAGATTCGGCTCTTTTATTCTGATCTGAGTGACTTAACAGGGTTCATCATTGCGGATTTCATCGACTGGAAGCTAACAGTTATCAAAGCAATTACAATAGCTAATATGCCTGTCAATAAAAACACCCACCAACCGATCTCAATCCGATAGGCAAATTTACCAAGCCAATTATTTAGGGTATACCAAGCAATGGGAGAAGCAATAAGAATTCCTATTAGCACCAGTTTGATAAAATCCCGGGAAAGCATAGTCATGATGCCGGAAACCGAAGCTCCGAGCACTTTCCTGATTCCTATTTCCTTGATACGCCTTTCTGCGGTAAAAGCTGCCAAACCGAACAAGCCTAGGCAGGAGATGATAATGGCAAGCGTCGCAAAATACTTGGATAGCACAGAGACACGTTGCTCTGCAGCATAGAGCTCCTGGTAATTTTCATCCAGAAAGCGGTATTCAAAGGGAATCCCTAGGTTGTATGTTCGATAAAGTTTTTCAAGCTGAGCAAGGGTTTCTTGCGTATGACCAGCTTTTATTTTAACCAATATGTTATTTGCCGCCGGTTTGAATAAGAAGAAAAACGGCTTCATTGGTTGATAGAGTGATTCGAAATGGAAGTTTTTTACCACGCCAATTATCGTTCTTTGAGTTCCCCATACCGTGACCGTTTTTCCTAAGGGATTGGTGATGCCCATATTTTCTATGGCAGCTTCATTGAAAATAATGCCAGAGCTGTCCGACCCGAACTTTCTGGAAAATGGCCGTCCGTCTTTCATTTTAATGTCTAGGGTTTCAATCAATCCATAACCAACCCCCAGAACTTCAAAATCCACGATTTTATCTGTTTTCTTACCCTCCCAATCGAGGCCTGCTGTGCCGCTGTGCATGCCAACAAGATCTCCGTCCATGTGAGAGGCCTTGACTACGCCAGGTATACTCTCTATCTCTGACAAAAAAACTTCAGGAGCTTTGGTTATTTTTCCCTCTGCAGTAAAGGTGATAACATTGTCACGACTATAACCAAGATTTTTAGATTGTATAAATTTCATCTGCCGGTATATTACAGTTACCGACAAAATCAGTAGGATCGATATCATGAATTGAAAAACCACTAATCCTTTCCGTGCCCAGATTTCTTTAAAAGAGCTTTTGCCAGTCCAACCCTTAAAAATGATAACAGGGTTTAAACCTGATAGGTAAGCAGACGGATAGAAACCGGCCACAATACCAGTGAAGAGCGTGATGCCGAGAATCCAAAAAAACAAATTCTCGTTAAAATGAAATGCAAGCTGCTTTTCAGTGATATTATTGAATTGGGGCAGCAAAAGCACAACCAGTACAATAGCCACTATCAAAGAGAAAAAAGTGAGCAGCATGGATTCTGCCATATATTGCAAGAAAAGTACTTTCCTGCTGGCACCGATCGTTTTTTTAATGCCTATTTCCTTTAGTTTTCGCGAGGCTTGCGCGGTGGTAAGGTTTATAAAATTAATGCAGGCAATAAGAAGAATGAAAATGCCTATGATAGAAAAAAGTCGTACATATTCAATTCTACCACCTACCAATATGCCGTTTTCATATTCACCATATAAATACCTATCTGAATAGGGTCTGACAAACAAAGTAAGTGTGGATGCTTTAAACTTGGATTTAACAAAGTTGCTGATTTTACGGTTAAATTTAGCTACATCTGTATTTTTCTTTAGGATAACATAAGTACTGGCATTGCTGCTGCTCCAATTATAAAGGCTTGGAAACTTATCATATAAATATGAGTAACTGAACAGCATATCGAACTGAATGGAAGCATTTTTAGGTAAAGTTTTAAAAACACCAGTTACATGAAATTTTCCGCTATACCTTTCACCATTCCAATTGACTATTTTACCGATTGCCCGTTCTGAAGTTTTAAACAACCTGAGCGCAAGGTCTTCGGAAATGACGATAGCATTTTTATCTGATAGCACTTGATCTTTATTTCCCAGGATCAACGGATGGGAAAAAATATTGAAAAAATCTTTATCGGCAAATTTTGACTTTGCCTTCATGCGGGTATCCTCCCACGAAAGTATGCCATTAAAGGTAAATTCTGCCGGAGGGAAAACTGATACAGATTTTTCTACTTCAGGAACCTCTTTAAGTAGCGTGTTTGCCAGAATGCCGGGAGTATCCTCATCCGTTTCGATTCCCTGGGAATCGGTATTATTTTTCATCACCTGGAAAAGCTGCCTATCTCTTTCATGGAACTTATCCTTCGATAGTTCATCATTGGCCCATAGATATATCAAAAAGGCACATGCCATGCCTGTAGAAAGGCCAATCAGGTTCAGCAGGGTAAATTGGCGGTCCCTAATCATGTTCCGTAGGGCAATCTTGAGGTGGCTTCCTAGCATAGCTTTTGTTCTACTTCAAACTTAATTTTTATATCTGTAAAACGGAGCCAATAATTTCACCATAAATGTAAGTATCTAATAAGCAGTCTTTTGTATACAAGATGGTTCTTCGTAGTGTACGTATTCGAACATTACTCTGTTCGTATGCGGACAGTTGTCGATCTGTATTGCCACCTTACTCGGCCTCCATGCCTACCTGAAGGCGAAAAATACGTTGAAGATCTGGAATAATCATTTTAATAAGCCAAGCAGCCCTTCCAGGTCAAGGCGGCGGTTATACATGATAAGGTTGTCGTGTTCGTCGGTTGGCCACTTATCGCGCGGGCGGTCCCAATAGAGTTCCACGCCATTGCCGTCAGGATCATCTAAATAGATCGCTTCAGATACCCCATGGTCCGATGCACCGGTTATTGGGTATTTGGCATCGATCAATCTTTGTAAAATAGCAGCCAGGTCTTTTCTTTCGGGATATAAAATGGCAGTGTGGTATAAACCCGGCGCATTCTCTGGGGCAGGCCCTGCACCTTTGCTATGCCAGGTATTCAGCCCGATGTGGTGATGGTAGCCGCCTGCCGAAATAAAGGCCGCCTGGTCGCCATACATGGTCACTAGTTCGAAGCCTAATAAATCGCTGTAGAAGGCTAGTGACTTTTGAATGTCGCTTACCTTTAAATGCACGTGCCCGATCCGGGTTTGTGTCGGTACTTTATAATCGTTCATTATATTTATTTTTGTGATGTACAAGGATATGAAAATTATTTATATCAAGCATTTGTCCGATCCCTTATTTTTACATCGTCTTCCAAAAGATGACGCATATCGATTACGGCTTCACCCTTTGATTATTTTACACGTACACTAACATTGCCGAAGCGAAACGGTTACCAATCATAAGCGTCAATTTATCAATTAGTTAAGTTGATGTGTCTGCGGCCACGCTGGTAAGATTGTGCTTTTAATCTTATATTTGTTCAACAGTTTATAGTATTTAATATTTAAAGAATATGCGAGGCTTATATGTACGACGCTTTTTTTGACTATCTGAAGAAATTCAGTTCTGATCCGCTTTCAAACGAG
>DATMSZ010000380.1:0-4574 GCA_035565175.1 Pseudosphingobacterium sp. | reverse complement strand
TCATTCATCTTCGTTAAACACTTTTCGTAAGCGGAGATATATCTTTCAACAAGCGTATAGATTCTATTGGATCTTTCGCCGAAAATACCGTATTCCCGGCAACTAAAACATTTGCTCCTGCTTTCAATAGATCAAGCGAGTTCTCATGATTTACGCCGCCATCAATCTCTATCAACAATTTATCATTTCTGCCCTGCGCCAAAATACGAAGCTCACGTATTCTCCTATACGTATTTTCAATAAATTTCTGCCCTCCAAAACCGGGGTTTACAGACATTATGCACACTAAATCAAGATCCTCAATAATATCGTACAAATGGTTTATAGGAGTATGTGGGTTAAGGGCAACCCCAGCTTTACATCCCAATTCTTTTATTTTTTGAATAGTTCTGTGTAAATGCGTGCATGCTTCAAAATGAACAGTAATATTAGAAGCCCCAGCATCCTTAAATTGTGTAAGATATCTATCCGGCTCAACAATCATTAAGTGTACGTCTAAAGGTTTTTCAGTATGACGCTTAACAGCAGATAGCACAGGAAAGCCAAAAGAGATATTCGGGACAAATAAACCATCCATAATATCTACATGCACCCAATCTGCTTCGCTTCTATTAATCATCTCAATGTCTCGTTGAAGATTAGCAAAATCAGCAGATAAAATAGAAGGGGCTATTAAATGTTTCATTCTTAATATAGCTTATTTTTCAAAAAAATTAACATATTCGAAAACTCAGTCTGACGACAATATTTCTTATTGATGGCATCACTAATAAAAATTACCGTCCTAAATAGATTTGTAAAGTAATCTACTCAGGACGGCAATTTTCTTAAATTTATTATTTATTCTCTGTCTCTGTCTTTTTTTCCGGACGAGGTAATAGAACTTTACGAGAAAGTTTCAATTTTCCTTGTTTATCAATGTCTAACAATTTCACTTTTACGATTTCGCCGACTTCGAAAACCCCATCCATTGTCTCATACCTCTTCCAATCGATCTCTGATATATGTAATAGACCATCTTTTCCAGGCATGATTTCAACAAAAGCACCAAAAGGCATGATTGATTTTACTTTCCCTTCATATACTTCACCTACTTCCGGTTTAGCCGCTATTGCTCTAATTCTACCAACAGCTGCATCAATGGCTGCCTTATTATCGGCAAACACCTGTACTATGCCTTTACCACCCACTTCTTCAATTGCAATGGTAGCACCTGTTTCTCTTTGCATTTCCTGAATGATTTTTCCTCCAGGGCCAATAATTGCTCCAATAAATTCTTTATCAATACTAAGGCTTACAATACGTGGAGCGTGTGCTTTATAATCTTCACGAGGGGCGGAAATGGTTTTAAGCATCTCATTAAGAATATGTAAACGAGCCTCTTTAGCTTGCGACAATGCTTCTTTTAATACTTCCCACTTTAAACCATTAATTTTTAGGTCCATTTGACAAGCTACAATACCCTTACTTGTACCAGTAACTTTAAAATCCATATCACCCAAATGATCTTCATCGCCTAAGATATCACTTAGCACCGCATACTTCCCAGTCTTTTCATCCGTTATTAGTCCCATTGCTATTCCCGAAACAGGCGATGTAATCTTAACACCTGCATCCATCAAAGCAAGTGTACCAGCGCACACTGTGGCCATTGAAGAAGAACCATTAGATTCTAGGATATCAGAAACCACACGTATAGTATAAGGATTTTCTTCCTGACTAGGTAGAACCTGCTTCAATGATCTCATTGCAAGATTTCCATGCCCAACCTCCCTACGACCAGGGCCTCGGTTTGGCCTTACTTCTCCAGTAGAGAAGCCAGGAAAATTATAATGTAGGATAAATCTGCTATAACCATTAATAAATGCGCCGTCAATCATTTGCTCGTCATCTTTCGCTCCTAACGTAACCGAAGTGAGTGATTGTGTTTCTCCTCGAGTAAAAACTGCAGATCCATGAGCCGCGGGTAAGTAATCTACTTCACTCCAGATAGGCCTAACAGTGCGTACATCACGGCCGTCTAAGCGAATGCCTTCATTTAATATTAAATTGCGAACAGCGTCATATTGAACGTCGTGAAAATATTTTTTTGTCAAAAACACCGTTTCTTCATCTACATCCTCGCCAAGAGTAAGAGCAAAAGCTTCTGCTATATCGGCAAATTTTTCTGAGCGTTCTTTCTTAGAAGAGCCGGATTTAGCAACTTCATAAACACTATCGTAAGTTGCAGCATATA
This sequence comes from Pseudosphingobacterium sp., assembly GCA_035565175.1. Taxonomy (GTDB): domain Bacteria; phylum Bacteroidota; class Bacteroidia; order Sphingobacteriales; family Sphingobacteriaceae; genus Olivibacter. The sequence continues at coordinate 2,338 of DATMSZ010000380.1, read as the reverse complement.
CTCTTTCTTTTAATTCCGGATTGCTTGATTCATGATTGTATACGCGTTTTTCCGTACGGCCAACCATCTGTGCAAGCTCAACCTGTGCTTGTACTTGTATTTTAATAGCTTGATGAGCAAAAGCGATTGCTTCTATCATCTCTTCCTCAGATATTTCCTTACATTCACCCTCTACCATAACGATATCGCTTGCCGATCCAGCAACGATAAATTCTAACGTAGCTCTATTTAAATCGCTCAACAACGGATTGATAATAAGTTTATCGTCAATCTTTGCTACACGGACCTCTGAGATAGGACCATTAAAAGGTATATCAGATACTGCTAATGCAGCTGAAGCAGCTAAACCTGCTAAGGCATCTGGCATGATATCTTTATCTGCAGAGATTAAGGAAATCATTACCTGTGTGTCTGCATGATAATCTTCAGGGAATAATGGACGTAATGCCCGGTCAACTAAACGGGATATTAAGATCTCATAATCAGACAAACGTGCCTCTCTACGTAAAAATCCGCCAGGGATACGGCCGGTAGCAGCATATTTTTCTTGATAATCTACCGATAATGGCAGAAAATCAGTTCCTGGCTTAGCTTCTTGAGCCGACACCACCGTCGCTAAAAGCATTGTTTCTCCCATTTTCACAACGACAGAACCATCTGCTTGTTTAGCTAGTTTACCTGTTTCGATTTCGATTAGGCGGCCATCGCCAATATCGAATGTTTTCTTAATTGCATTGTAACTCATGTTGTTTTCTCTGATGCGTTGGTCGTCTTTAAAACGCATCGTTTTTTTATTTATAGACTTTTTAACTTAACACAAAGGTAAATAAAAAAAGCCATCACTTTTTAAGGATGGCTTCTTGTTTTTCTACTAAAAGTTATTTTATAATATCTCTTAGTTGCAAAGCTTTGATAACTGCACGGTATCTTTCAATATCTTTCTTATATAGATAAGCTAATAAAGATCTACGTTTACCCACTAATTTCTGCAAGGATAGCTGAGTAGAAAAGTCTTTACGATTCTTCTTTAAATGCTCAGTTAAATGTGCAATACGTTTAGTAAATAATGCTACCTGTCCTTCGGTAGACCCTGTGTTTTTTGCATCACCTGCAAATTCAGCAAAAATGCCTGATTTGTACTCTTTACTTAAATACATTACCTGAATAATATTAAAGCGTTAAAAATTTTTATTAATTGTGCGCAAATATACACTTTTTTTATTGATATCAAATGGATTAAATGGTATCAACCAATGCTTGTTCTATGAGCTCGCTATAAAAATCGGTTTCATTCATTCCCGCGGCCCTTACTTGTTGCGGAATAAAACTTTGCTCCGTTTGCCCAGGAATTGTGTTAATTTCAATAAAGTAGAATTTGTTACTATCCCTTTCTAAAAAGAAATCAATTCTTACCAGCCCTTTACAATTTAGCGTTATATAGACAGCTTTCACAATTCCTTTTATGCGCTCTTGTTCTTCTTCTGTTAAATCTGCCGGCGTTATCTCTTTTGTTAAACCAGGGGTATATTTTGCTTCGAAGTCAAAAAACTCACGAGAAGTAATAACCTCTGTTGCAGGCAGTACTTCCAATCCTTGAGATGAACGATAAACACCGATAGAAAATTCTCTTCCTGTAACAAATTCTTCAATAAGCACCTGTTTATTGGCATTTTCCGTATTAAACGCTCGTTCTAAAGCGCTTGCTAATTCCTCTCTTTTATTCACTTTAGTCATTCCAATACTACTTCCTCCACCATTCGGTTTCACAAAATAAGGTAATTTAAGTTGTGCCGATATGGCAAGCTGTCCCTCCTCGTTGTAATCCGATAGGCAAATAGATTTGGCTAAGTGAATATTCTTAACATCTTGAAGCAATATCTTAGTATAGGCCTTATTCATTGTTAAAGCGGAAGTAAGCGTATCACATGATGTGTACTTAAGTCCCACCATATCTAAATAACCTTGCAACTTACCATCTTCACCGGGCGACCCATGCAGCATTATAAAAGCTAGATCAAACGTTATTACTTTACCTGATAATGGCAAAGTAAAATCCTTTCGATCTATTTCATGCTTTGTGCCTAATTCGTCTACATAATGCCAACTATGCTTTGTTAAGATAATTTTGTATACATCAAAACGTTTAGTATCTAGCTTTTGTGCTACAAATGAAGCACTTTTTAATGAAACTTCGGCTTCTCCTGTAAATCCACCGGTAATTAATGCTATTTTTGCGTTCATAAAAAGAGAATATGGAGAGCAAAGATAATTGAATATCTATATCTTTATTAATTATTTTTAGCGATTTGGCATACTTTTTAAAGGTTAAAGTTGAACT
>DATMSZ010000379.1:0-3056 GCA_035565175.1 Pseudosphingobacterium sp. | reverse complement strand
AAATGATAATTGATAACTAAATTCAATCATATAACTTGACCGGCTATAAGTTACCGGTAATTTTAAATTGTATGAAAGCAAACTAAAAGCTTTCGAAGGAGTAATAACGGTGTAATTTCCCCCAGAATTACCAGGTATTGCTGGTGCTTTACCATTGCCTTGTTCTTGTCCGCGCTTATTCTTTGCAACAATATAGGTTTGATAATAGCTTTTAGTGCCTGCGATAATTTCTATCGCAGGTTCAACTAATAATAAATCTTCCTCATTAAGTAAAGTTCCTATTGTAATCTCTTTACTGTTATTTAAGCTCAAAAAGATATCTTTATCGTGACCAAATGCAAAATCCACATTAGCACTACTTTTAAACCATGGCCATTGATAATTTAAGGAGGTGTTTAGATTATTAGTAAGAGAAGCTTGAAGTAGAGGGGAATTTGATGGATAAAAAGAACGAGTATATGCTATTCCGCCTGATAAACTATGATCAAAGTCATAATCAAAACCAACACCTAAGTCGACTTCCGAGATACCGGAACCGTAATTTAAAAGTTTATAAGAGCCGGCTGAAATGTATAATCCCACAGGAAATCGGACTGTTGCGTTTGCTAAAACATAAGGAAGTTGTTCGGATGTTACTTGTCCGTAATAACTCACATTGGTGCTGTAAATTGCTGCCAACGTGACGGTCGTTTTTTCAGTACTATCTTCTTGCGCCTTCACGTTACAAGCGACGGTAGATATTAATATCATTACGACGAGCAATCTCATATTGATCTCAACTGTATTATGAAGGTTTTTTAACCCGAGGTCGTATAATTTTTATTGGCTTTATTCTAACTCTTGACTGAACTTTTGCTGGTTTCACTTGCTTTCTAGCTTTAGGGACTTGTTTAATGTCAGCGGGATTGCCTTTTTTTTCTTTTTCTTGGTTTTTTTTCTCTTGTTTTTCTTGATAAGGAAGTTTAGTCCGATTTTCAACGCTATCAAAAAAATCTAATTTTACGGCGCGCAACGATGGCTTTTCGGTTGAATTTGCTTTCAAGACAACGCTGACTAAAAGCCCCGCCCATAATAAATGTTTTACTAAAAAATAGGGGGCAAACTTTGCCATAGTATAAAGATAATAGATATGAACCGATCTTTTTAAATAATTGCTTTCTGGGATTTAAAACAAATATCAAGAGATAAGATGAATTTTACATGAAATGTGAAAATAAAAAAAAATAAAATTTCATGTTGTTTTCATGTTGGTTGTCGAATTTTGAATCATCATAACTACCTATGAAAAATTAAATTACATATGAAAATGAAAAAGAAACATGTCTATTTAACCTTAGGAATTGCTTTAACGGGCCTTTGTGCTTTTATCAGTTGCGATAAAAATGATGAATCTATGGGCGGTACCACTAAAGTAGAAATTCGTATGACAGACGCTCCAGGAAATTTCGACGCTATTAATTTAAATGTGAAAGAAATTGTGTTGATGTCTGGAAATAAGCCGTATACGTTCGCAGCTAGCGCGGATGTTTTTAATATTTTAGATTTTAAAGTTGGCACTAGCTCTCCCGATATTTTGGTAGCCACAGGTGAAATGCCAAGTGGTGATATAACCGAAATCAGGCTGGTATTAGATGATAATGGAAATACTATCGTAGTGAATGGAGTAGAGCAAGAAATAAAAACACCAAGTGGACAATCATCGGGATGGAAAGTTAAATTAATCGAAAATCCTATTTTGACACCTGGTGCAACGTATACTTTAGTGCTCGATTTTGATGCGGCTAAATCAATTGTTGAAACAGGTAATGGTAAGTACTTGTTGAAACCCGTTGTAAGAGGGTTGACTGCAGCAACTTCGGGTTTAATTTCAGGCACGGTACAGCCGTTGGAAAGCCATCCAGAAGTATTGGTTATAAATGGCACTGATACTGTCGGTACTATTGCTGACCCACTGACCGGAGCCTTTACCATTGGCGGATTGGGCGCTGGAAATTACTCCGTAAAATTTGTTCCCACAGTGGGTTTTAGGGACAGTACTATTACTGATGTTACCGTTAATCTTGGACAGAATACTAATCTGGGTGACATTGTGCTTAGTCATTAAATTATAACAAAAGGAGCTTAATATTCCATATATTAGGCTCCTCATCTAACTTCGAAGCTATGAAAAAGTTATATTTTCTAATTTTGGTACCTCTGATAAACTTTTTGCCATTAAATACGTCTGCGCAGGTGCAAATAAATGTGAATATCGGCTCGCAACCACTTTGGGGCCCGGTGGGGTATGATTATGTGGATTATTATTATCTCCCGGAGGTTGAATCCTATTATTATGTTCCTAAACAACAATTCATTTATCTGAGCAATGGTTCTTGGGTATTTGGTCTTTCATTGCCATCTAACTACCGGGACTACGATCTTTATAGTGGCTATAAAGTGGTGATGAACACTCCAAAGCCTTACCTACATTTTAGAGATCATAAAATTAAGTATGCCAAGTACAAAGGCAATCGTTCTCAGACCCCAATAGTAAAAAGCAGGGATTCTAAATATTATGTTGTGAAAGGACATCCTAAATATAATGTAAGAAACAAAAAAGGTAATGCAAATACCCAGAAGAATAATAAACCTGTCGCCAAAGAAAATGCTAAAGGTAGTCATAAAGGTGGTGGGAAGAGACATGGAAAATAGCTTGTTAAAGCTAAGGTTGTTTACTACTATTAAGCAAAAATATTAGTTACGCTTATTATTGAAGGTTTGTTTATAATTAAACTAAGGATTTTGATGGGAAACCTCAAAAACAGTGGCAAGACACCGAATATAGTCTTGCCTTCTCTATTTTCGTGAAAGCAGTACCGTTCACTATCCTTAATTTTTAGTTGCATTATTAAACTGGAGATAACCTAAAGTCAGTGTATTTTTAGAACACAACAGTGGCAGAAACAAACACCTATTGCTATTATTTAGTACACCATTAAAATTGAGCCAAAAAAATATCGAAAAATTGCCACCTCGTTTCGAGATGATTTTTTTTAATTCCAACCCTTTTTTTAGAT
>DATMSZ010000378.1:0-1975 GCA_035565175.1 Pseudosphingobacterium sp. | reverse complement strand
GATGTATTTTGGTCAATTGAAATAAACAGAAGAGCTAGGCGTCTGAAAATTCCCGGTTATAAAAGAGCACTTTCATTTTCTGTTGAAAGTTGCCCGGATTATGGAATTTCGTTACTTGGAAATAAAATGCCATTCGGTTGTCATGGCTGGGACAAAAATAAGGAGTTTTGGAGACCGATTTTTATAAAATTCGGTTATTTAATTTAGAAATAATGATCGAAGCAAAGCCTCTTGTTTCTATTGCTCTTTGCAGCTATAACGGAGCGAAGTACTTGAGAAATCAAATAGACTCAATAGTTAGTCAAACCTATCGGCCTCTAGAGTTGATTATTGTCGATGATAAATCTAGTGACAATACTGCTGAAATCTTATCTTTATATGCAGAAAATAATAAAGACATATTATTTCGCGTATTTGAGAATGAGAGAAGATTAGGATATGTGAAGAACTTTGAAAAAGCAATTTCTTTATGTAGCGGTGACTTTATCGCTATAGCAGATCAGGATGATGTCTGGACAACAGATAAGATTGAAATACTGATGAATAAATTGGGATCACATATACTGATTTATCATGATTCGCTATTAATTGATGAGCAAGGACAAAGTTTAAATAAGAAAATGTCTGATAGATTTCGAATGTACAGAGGAAGAAACCCTAAGCAGTTGCTGTTATATAATTGCATTAGCGGGCATAGCTGTTTGTTTAGAAAGGAGTTAAAATATAAATTTGGATCTTTTAATCCTATGCATTATTATGATCATTGGATCGCATACGTCGCATCAAACTTGGGGACAATAGGTTTTGTTGATCAGTGCTTGGTTAGCTATAGACAGCATCAAGAAAGTGTAATTACGCAGATGTCAAGGCCTGGCTTGTTTTTTTCCAGAAAGCGAAGGGCTTATGGCAAAATAATAGAGCATAGAAATAAAATTAAACATGATATCAGTTGGTTGAAACGATGCAAAAGTTTAGAATTTAACAAAAATTCTTGGTTTGTGAAATGGCTGTATTTTTGTATGGTCATGAGGCAGTACTCGATCATTAGCGTGCTCGTCTTTTTTACACTACTTATTAATCAGAAAACGATTTATTATTCTAGGAAACCCGAACATGAGTATATGAAACTTACCCACTTTCAATTTATAAAAAAGTGGTATTTTTGGGGCTTATTAGGGATAAAACTACGATATTTTTGGCGAACATAACTCTTGCAGTGGTTATTATCTCCCCAGATAACACTAAAAATCAGTTAAATCCTGAAGTAATTGATTAAAGCGACGTACCTGCTGTGCTTTATCAAAAGGAATATTTTTATTCAGCTCTTTCTTAACGTTAATTAATTCCTCATGCATCACTTTTCTCATAGCTTGTACAAAAAGCTCAACATCAAATAACTCGATTATTTGGGCCGTTGTGCCTGCAAGCACTTCCTTTGCCGCACCATATTCAAATGAAACAATCGGAAGACTGAAATAGCTTGCTTCCATTGCAACAAGAGAGAACGATTCTTGTAAGGATAATACTAAAAAACCGTCAGCAAGTGCGAAATAATCGTAATATTTATCAGTTTGTATTCCCGTAAATATTACTTTGTTTGGATATTTTTGTTCTAATATAAGCTTAATGTAATAGTAAAAAGCGTCGTCTAGTTCACGACCAACCCATATGATCCGAAATTTTTCACCCTCAAGTTGTTTTAGGATCGCTGGTAAATATTGGATTCCCTTCCAGTAGTTTGTATGACCTGAAATAAGCCAAATAAATTCGTCTTGATTTATACCTAATTCTTGTCGGCTAATTCTTCTGTTCCTTAAATTGTCGATTTTATGAGTGTCTATGAAATTATGAAGTACGGATGTTTTTTCAAAACCAATATCTCTGAAACTATCTTTTACTGCTTCAGAACACACAATACAATGATGGGCATATCTTATTATATTATCTAAATATATTTTTGGATACCATGTGTAGG
>DATMSZ010000377.1:0-4240 GCA_035565175.1 Pseudosphingobacterium sp. | reverse complement strand
CTTTTATTTTATCGGATACTACCATAAAATATATTAAGAGTTTAGAAAAAAAATATAAAAATTCACCCAAGATGTAATTCGTTGTATAGTTGATAATCTCACCTGATGTAATTTAACAGATACTTGTTCATTCTCGTTTTTGATTTGTTCTTTTCTTGAATATCGACCGTTTTCAATTGCTTTTTCTTTTCCCTTTTATATTTTCTGAAAGCCTTTCTATCTGCAATTACTTTGGTTGTCATTATTGAACCATTGTATGTCCATCCATAAAACGAAATTTCCTGCTCAAATAATTTTCTCTTGCCTTCGTAATCAATAATCCTGTCCAGTCTTTTATCTGCAAAATCTGATAATGTTTTCGCTTCTTTCAAATCTGGTTGGGCAGACGGTGTCCAATAGGTTTTGAAACTGTATTGGTGATCTTTCTTTTCCTCAATGAAATAGGTGATTCCGTCGAATCCCGACGACCAGCCTTTTATAAATCTATCACTCGGAATTGACAGGATATCTAGGGAGTCGATTAGTTGTTCGATTTCAGTGACTTGTTTCGGGTCCAACTCAAATGATTTTGAGAAATAATGCCCCGTTTGCCTGTCTTCCCAGATTTCGTCTGCATAAAAGACCACTCTATTCGTTTTACCAGACAATTCTAAAATATATTTAGGAGAACCGACCCTAAGGAAGTCAATATTTTCATTTTGATTAATCAGATCCAACCTTTTGAATTTAGGCATGTAATAGGTTTTCCAAAATGTGGTATCACTCTTCTTAGTTAATATGAGTTTTTCCAAAACTGTCTGTCCACATAACTCTATCGATAACAATGAAAGTCCCATAATCGTCAACATTATCCGGGCAAATAAATTATTCAGATAATGTTTGCTTATTGCTAAAGTATGGTTTAGATGCATGGTTGCTTTCAATGTCCTGATACAAAGTTAATGATACTTAGTTGTAATCTAGCTTCATAGTCAAGCCGGATTACAACTATGTCGAGTTGAGAGTTTTGTCGTTTGCTATTAATCGTTCTTTGGAGCTGATTTGAGAAGAAATCTTCGGTGTAAACAAAGAAGGCATCTGCAAAAAACTTGAGTTCAATCCCTTCGAGTGGCTGAAATACATCTTGGAGAACTTCATGTCCATAAACCATAAGAGCAAAAAGTCCTTTATCCACAGAAATCCAATATACCGGCCCTTTCTGAAAAACAAAAAACCGAATTACTATTCTTCGCGCAGCGATTTCACAGGATCTGCAATTGCTGCCCGTATAGTCTGCCAGCCCACGGCGAACAACGCAATTACGACCGCTGAAAGCCCCGACACAACAAATATCCACCATTGGATGTTAGTCCGGTAGGCAAAATCTTCCAACCACATACTTGTCGCCCACCATGCAATGGGTGTCGCGACGAGAATGGCAATAAGCACCAATTTCACAAAATCCTTGGAAAGCAGGCCCACAATTCCGGCTACTGAAGCACCCAAAACCTTACGGATACCTATTTCTTTTGTCCGTTGTCGCGCAATAAATGTGGCCAGACCAAACAGTCCAAGGCAAGCAATAAAAATGGCTATACCGGTAAAAACCAGAAATGTTCGGCCCATTCTTTCATCGGTAACATGTTGTTTGTATGTTTTCATTGAAATAATTTGTTTTAAAGTGGCAATGAAGCTACCATGTGCAGATTATTGTTCTTTTTTGCACATGGTGGTTTCATTAAATTTGATAAGGATTGATACATTTGCATCGTATGGCAATCAATACTACGGTAGATATAAATAACCTGAGAAGTTTATCCAAGTTAGTATCAAATGCGGCATTTAAGAAATTGAGTGCCAGTACCAATCAGTCTGACTACATTCGTAGGATGAAGAAATACCTTGGTTGGGGGCAGATGGAAGAGGAGCGTTCGGAAAAATGGTCGCTAATTCAATAATTTACTTCAAAATATCGTCAAAGGTTATCAAGCTGTTTAATATGAAATTCCAGCAACACACGAACATTACCGCAATTATTTTACTGGTATAAAAACCTTTTCGTATTTGTTTGTGCCATAAGTAGATTATGGAAGAATTTAGCAGTAATCCTAGCAAACTAATCGAAAAGAAGGTGAAAAAACGGCCATCAGACCATGGATTTAGGATCTGAAAAGTCCAAGTACTATTGAAATAGTAATTGCTTATAACGGCAGTTAGAAATCCTATGGAATTAGCAACATATTTGTTAAAGGTAAGTCGTTCTTTCAGTATAAAAGTTATACCAAAGTCAACTCCGAAGCCAAAAGTACCTACAAAGCAAAATTTAAAAAATTCCGAAATCACTGTGAAAGCAACTTTCTAGAAACATATCAATAAGTGAGAAAATATGCACTTGCATTATTTCCTGATCCCTTCTGCATATAAAGATCGAAAGCTTTTATCTTCTGTCCCTCTACCCATAAGTACATCAATGTATTGGTATTGAAGATTACGGCGTATACATGATCAACTATGGTGCTATCAAAAGGAATCTGTTGCGCGGAATCAAGTTTATTGAAAGGAAGTATTTTTGTTCTTTTGGGATCATATAATGTCCTATATTTTTTATTGATTTCTTCCAGGTGATTCTTTACCATTTGCTCTCTTTGGCCGTTCACTTTTCCAGTATTTATATTTTTATCTAATGGTTGAAACTCAATGTATTTTTTACTAATAACTTGAGGATCATAAGATTCGTTAACGAGTATATCTTTTAAAAATGACCTAACCGTAACTTGCTCCAAATCCTGTTGTCCCATGCATATATTACACCATATGATGACTGCAAAAAATGCAAATAAATTTTTTGATCTTTTCATAATAAAAACTAATTACATGTGCCTGCTTTCTGAGGGGCATTGCCAGTTGTTAGACTTCTTGTTACGCCAGTGGGTAAGGTCATTGCCCTAATGTCTTCTCCGAGATCCCCTGGGTTATGACCGTTGAATGTACCAATACCATAATTATATGTCCCTTTAGTCTTAGGAAGTGTAATACCTCCAAGATTAGCCACCTCGATTGCAAAATCAGTACAATTGAAATTGTTTAGATTATAGCTACCAGGATAATTGCTAATATACGATATCATACTCGATAGTTGGGCAGCAGTAATGGTTTTACTTAAACTAACATTATATAGTGTATTGCCGTTATTGTGAATTTCCGAGTCCTGTGACCCTATCAATGATGCAAACGGAGAATCCGGATAAAAGCCTAGATACCGTTTTATACCATTTTGTTCAATACCTATGAAGGTATGTCCTACATCATTCGGACCACTGACCTTTCTCGTACCGGGATCTGGCTGTTGAACGAAAACAGTAAATTTTGCGGTCTGCGTTTTATTGAAGCATTTCAGTTCTACCACCGGATCTACTTTATTGCCTTCAATAACGATAATTACAGTGGGAGGTGGGTTGCTGCCTCCTCCTCCTCCATAGGGTGGTGGATTTGTTGAACCGCCACTGCCATTTCCACCACCTGGTGAACCACTTCCTGATCCAGAGCCAGAGCCAGAGCCACTACTGGGGCAGCTGTGACTAACGTAATGGTAGGTTATCGCAATGGGACAGTTGTCCTGCCAAACAGTTGATTGATAAAAGTTTACCGTGCAATTATCTGCGAGTCCGAATGGCATTCCAACAATGCTAACTTCTGGTGTATTACTACAACCAAAATCGCTGGTGATAGCAAGTCTAGCTTGTACCGCTTTGTTGTCAAAACCCTTATGCTCGGAAACAATGGCAGCCTTTTCCTTAGTCATTGTGCCATTGTGATAGACCGTGTTTAAAATATTTTTATAATTAACATCATATTGAAAAATACCACCTTCAAATCCGTTGATTGAATTCTGGTCAAAGTTCTTTAATAAAAAATCTAAATTGTCTTCGACATTAAATTTTTTACCTATTAACTCCACAATTTTGCCGTCAGAAATTTGTGCTCCTGATAGAGTAAATAAGAAAAATCTTCTAGCTGTAAAATCTTTATTGTTTATATGATATTCGAACGCAGGTGCTATCAAAACGGATTTACCGCTTGTAGTAGTTAAAGACCACGAATCTTTCCAGTGCGGGATGAGTTTTGATTCATTGGGATTTGAAGTGTCCAAGTGCTGTAAGTGCCATATTTTTGCAGACTCAAGCATTTCAGACGAAGCGCTTTCTCTATCATGTACAAAATTATCGATATCCTTTTTGCAGGCAAAAATAATTAGGCAGCA
>DATMSZ010000376.1:0-3882 GCA_035565175.1 Pseudosphingobacterium sp. | reverse complement strand
AAGCAATAATTAAATCGAAATTATCAAGAAGAATAGAGGTTGTGGGAGGTCTTATGCACCTAAATGCTAATACCGGCCACCTATTATCCTATTCCCAAAGATTTTTATTAATTTCGCATGCACTTAAGCGAAATAGTTTATATAACGAACTAAAAAAGTATGGCTGACGAAACAGAAAATGAAGATAATTTGGTTCCGGCGAATGACCGGATTATACCTATAAGTATAGAAGAGGAAATGAAAGCTGCCTACATTGATTATTCAATGTCGGTAATCGTTTCAAGAGCCCTGCCAGATGTGCGTGATGGATTAAAACCGGTGCACCGTAGAGTTTTATATGGGATGCTTGATTTGGGCGTAACCAGTGGTAAACCTTATAAGAAATCGGCACGTATTGTCGGGGATGTTCTTGGAAAGTATCACCCCCACGGTGATTCCTCCGTTTACGATACCATGGTCAGAATGGCGCAGGATTGGAGTTTGAGATACCCTTTAGTAGATGGTCAAGGCAACTTTGGTTCTGTTGACGGTGATAGCCCAGCGGCTATGCGTTATACAGAAGCGCGGCTAAAAAAGATAGCTGAAGAGATGCTTATGGATATCAATAAAGACACGATTGATTACCAACTAAACTTTGACGATTCATTACAGGAACCTACGGTTCTTCCTACTAAAATACCTAATTTATTGGTAAATGGTGCGTCTGGTATTGCCGTAGGTATGGCAACCAATATGGCCCCTCACAATTTAAGCGAGGTCATTGACGGTACTGTTGCTTATATCGATAATCGAGATATTGAAATCAGTGAGCTGATGCAGCACATTAAGGCACCTGATTTTCCCACCGGTGGCATAATTTATGGACATGCGGGTGTACAAGATGCTTTTGAGACCGGCAGGGGGCGTGTCGTAATGCGAGCCAAGGCCGAAATTGAAGTTTCAAAAGGCGATAGAGAAACAATTATCGTAACAGAAATTCCCTATCAAGTGAATAAGGCCGATATGATTAAACGTACAGCTGACCTTGTTAATGATAAAAAATTGGAGGGCATTTCTGCGATTAGAGATGAATCCGATCGTGACGGGATGCGTATCGTTTATGAAATAAAACGCGATGCTAATGCTTCAATAGTACTTAATAATTTATTTAAGTATACTTCCCTACAAACTTCATTTAGTGTAAATAATATTGCCCTCGTTCATGGAAGGCCAATGTTATTAAATCTAAAAGACATGATTCATCATTTTGTGGAACATCGTCACGAAGTAGTTATCCGTCGTACAAAATTTGAACTGGCAGAGGCTGAGAAAAGGGCACATATTTTAGAAGGCTTACTTATAGCGCTTGATCATCTAGATGAAGTCATTCAGCTTATTAGATCTTCAGACACACCAGAAGATGCTCGTATGGGCTTAATGGAGAAGTTTGGATTATCAGATCTGCAGGCCCGTGCCATCTTAGATATGACACTGAGAAGGCTTACAGGACTGGAGCGTGATAAGATTAAGGAAGAGTATGCTGAGTTAATGAAAACTATTGAGTACTTGAAATCCATCCTAGCTGATGAAGGCTTACGGATGAAGATCATCAAAGATGAGTTGTTAGAAGTCAAGGAAAAATATGGTGATGAACGGCGCTCGCAAATTGTGCATTCGGCTGAAGATATGCGCATGGAAGACTTTATTGATGATGAAGAAATCGTTATCACTATTTCGCATGAAGGTTACGTTAAACGGACACCGTTAACAGAATATAGAATACAAGCTAGAGGAGGTAAAGGATCTTTAGGTTCTACTACTAAAGAAGAAGATTTTACCGAGCATATTATAACCGCTTCCGCCCATAATTATATGCTGTTCTTTACGGAAGCAGGGCGCTGTTTCTGGCTCAGGGCATTTGAAATTCCGGAAGGTACAAGAACATCAAGGGGAAGAGCCATCCAGAATATTATCAACATTCCGAAAGAAGAGAAAATCAAGGCCTATATTAAGGTGAAGAACTTAAAAGATCAGGAGTATCTGGAGAATAATTTCATCATAATGTGTACAAAGCGCGGCACTATTAAGAAAACTTCTTTGGAAGCTTATTCAAGGCCAAGGGCGAATGGTATAAATGCTATTAATATTAATGAAGGCGACCAGCTTTTAGAGGCTTCTTTAACGAATGGTACCAGTGAGATCGTAATGGCGTTGAAGTCAGGTAGGGCTATTCGTTTTAACGAGTCTACGGTAAGACCAATGGGTAGAACTGCCACAGGAGTGCGTGGAGTTACTTTGGCTGGAGCCGATGATGAAGTTGTTGGCATGATTAGTGTTAATGATAATGATGTGACCATTCTCGTAGTTTCTGAGAAAGGTTACGGGAAACGTACAGATATTGACGATTATCGCGTAACCAATAGAGGAGGGAAAGGAGTTAAAACCTTAAACGTTACTGATAAAACTGGACAATTGGTTGCCATTAAAGGTGTAACTGATAACGACGACTTAATGATTATTAATAGGTCAGGTATCGTTATCCGTATTGCAGTAAGTAAATTACGTGTAATGGGTAGAGCTACTCAGGGCGTTCGTTTAATTAATTTAAAGGAAACTGATCAGATAGCTTCTATTACAAAAGTAGAACATGAAGATGAGGTTGTAGAGAATCTGGATGTGGTTGTAGGTGAAGATGCAATTGTAGACGACGCCAATACGCCAGATGCAATAGATGACAACCAGTCGGAAGGCCAACAAGAAAAGGATGAAGATAACGATTGATCTATTAGTTTATATTAATTAATCAATGAATAGTACTCATTTTATGAAACAAATTACTAGCTGTTTAGCCCTTTTATTTACATTGGGGGTAACAGCTAGTTACGCTCAATCCAACCTAAAGGAAGGTAACAATAATTTTGCGAGGTATACTAAATCCGGAGATATTAAGGATCTATTGGAAGCGCGAAAGTTTGCTGACCAAGCCTATAAAGAAAAAAGAGATTCCGCGTCTTATAATAACACACTGCTTAGAGGGTTGGTTTACAGTAGTTTAGCAGTAGCTGATTCAAGTAAATCACAGACTTATGTAAAAGATCCGATTGATGAAGCGGAGTTTATGTTGAGTAGGCTTAATGATGATCAGTTGAATTATGAGAATGAGGCGCAGATAACTTACCTAAAAAAGCGTTTAGCTAACGCTTACTTGATAAGAGCAAACAGGGCTTTAATCAACAATAATTATGAAGATGCCTATAAGCTTTTTACAAAAGTTGATTTATACAGTGACGATGATAGTGTAAAACATAATTTGGCATTTATAAGCGAGCAATTAGACAGGAAAGATGAAGCAATAAAGTTTTACAGTGATTTTATTAAAGATAAGTCGACAGCCAAACCTAATTACATTTTAACATTAGCTAAGCTGTATTTAAATAATGGCGACAACAATGCTGCACAAAATGTGTTATTGAAAGGTAGAGAATTTTTCCCGACAAATAAGGATATTTTATTTGCGTTATTGAATCTTTACGCAGGAAACGGTGCCTATGATGCTATCGTTCCGTTGGCTGATGAAGCACTAGCTCTTGAACCAGGAAGTGTTAACCTTAATTATTTGCTTGGTTTCGCTTTCGAAGTAACAGGCGATAGGGAGAAAGCTGAGAGTTTTTTCAAAAGAACATTAGAATTAGATCCCGATGATTATAATAGTAACTACGAGCTTGGTTTATTGTATCTACGGGATTTTGTAAAAGATACTTCGAATCTAGAGAAGCAGTACACTGCGCAAGAGTATTTACTAAAAGCCAATGAAATCAATCCAAATGCTGTTAATGCCTTAAAATCGTTAGCAGTTTTGTTTGATAAGTCTGGCAATAGTGTACAATTAGAAAGAGTAAATAA
>DATMSZ010000375.1:0-14880 GCA_035565175.1 Pseudosphingobacterium sp. | reverse complement strand
AGACACTTGGAGCAATGGGGTACCGAAGCACCGCTGAAAAACATCTTAGAGACTATCAATTACAATCTTATCCAGAATTATTTGTAACCGAAGAAACGGATTGATAACTCATCGCTACGCTCTTCGGTTTTGCACAGCTTTTTATCAAGAAACCTGTCCATTGCAAAAGCTTGGATGCCGCTAAGGATTAACATATGGTAAAAAACACTGACGAGAAAAAAGCTTCATTTATACCTATCTATAACAGCAAAACATTACCAATAAGGTAACCAATGCATCACCAGGCCACATGAAAACCTCTTTTTAATATTTCTTTTAAATTGCTACATCAATGCTCTACACGGAAAGAGACTTTACAGATAGCACCATAAGACACAATCTCTCCATCTTTAACGTGCACCTTAAAGTCCTTTACATAAACCGAATCTATGTTTTTTACAGTCAGTGATACCTCTTTAACAGCATTACGTACAGCATCCTCAAAACCGTTTTCTGATGAGGAAATTACTTCAATTACTTTTACAATACTCATGATCTTTGGTTTTTGTGAAAAAATATTGGTTCTATGGGAACAAACCGCATCTGTTTTGGTTTCAATTTTATAAAATTTTAATCAATTTGCAGATATTTCTAAATTAGCAGAGAATACTGAATAGAACTTTTATGCTTGGATTGAAATTACCGACAGATCCCAGGTGGGCCAATATTGCTGAATCAAACCTGGAAGAAATACTGACTGACCATGCTTGGTGCGAACAAAAAGCTGCTTCGAACGCTATATCGTTAATCGCTTATAATTCAGAGCATCAAGAGCTGGTACGCGACCTAACAGCAATAGCAATTGAAGAGATGCAGCATTTTCAAATGGTAGTTGATATTATTCAAAAACGTGGATACACATTGGGTAGGGAACGTAAAGACGATTATGTAAATCAACTCATGAAGTTTGCCAAAAAAGATGGAAGTCGTAATATGGCATTTATAGACCGTTTACTATTTGCCGCCATGGTAGAGGCACGTAGTTGCGAGCGCTTTCGCGTGCTATCACAAAATATTAAAGACAAGGAGCTCGCTAAATTTTATTATGATCTGATGGTATCAGAAGCAAACCACTATACAACTTTTTTAAGTTTCGCTCGCCAGTACAGTGTGGATGTTAATGTAGATAAACGATGGAAAGAATGGCTTGATTTTGAAGGAGAGCTTATTCAAAGCTATGGAAAAACAGAAACCATACATGGCTAAAAAGGTCTTATAGGCAATACTCTCATAATGAATATAAGCTTTTGAGGTATTGCTATAAGACCTTATAAATTATTTTAATCCGAACCGGGCAAAGTCCAATTCAGTATGTGCCGTGTCTATATGATGGATGGTGTTAATACCCAATTGCTTGGCAGCCTGAATAAAAACCGGCCGATCATCTAAATAAATAGCCTCCGCGGGATCAACCTGGGCTAAGTCGAGCGCCGCTTGATAAATATCTTTATCGGGTTTTCGCATGTGGAGAAAGCATGATGAAGCGAAAACATCTATGAAATCTTTCAGTCCAAATTGCTTAATCCGGTATTCATTGAGCTCTCGTCCCTCATTGTTTACAGCAATTGTACGTAAATGATAGGTATGTTTCAATTTACTAACCAAGTTAATCATATCATGATAAGGCTGAGATTTTCCCATCATAAAATCTATAAACGTTTGTTTGGTAAAAGATCGCTGCTCATAAAACACCAATAAGTCTAGATATTCTTCCAAGCTTGCTTTACCCGATTCGTAGGCATCGAAAATAATACGATGTCTGCCATTAAGCTCTTCGAAATCTAATGAAAATTCTTTAGCTGCCTCTTTTCGTGCTGTGGTGTCCCATCCATTTGTTAAAAACACCCCTCCTATATCTAGAAAGAGTGCTTTAATTGTTACCTCTTGTGTTGGCATTTAAATAGCGGCCTCCTGACGTTTTTGAGTAAGCACCCCCATTAAACTATTAAAAGGTTTGATAAATTTCTGGATTCCCTCATCCTCTAATTGTTGCGTAACATGCGAAAGTTTAATGCCCACCACATCTTCCAATTGATAAAGCTCATAACGCGCATGTTCGAGGTTTTCCGATAGACGTGATGCCGGGTTACCATGATCTCTGTACGCATCGAGCGTGTCTTTAGGTACGGTATTCACTGTGTTAGGACCTATTAGCGCTTCCAGATACATCAAATCATCATAGGCCTTATTTTTAACACTTGTGCTGGCCCATAATAGACGTTGCGGTTTAGCACCTTTCTCTGCCAATGCTTGAAAGCGTTCTGAGTGAAAAAGTTCCTTATAAATTTGATAAGCCACTTTGGCACTAGCTATAGCAATGGTGCCTAATAACTGTTTAGCCTTAGTAGCCCTGGTAGGATTATCTTGAATAATCTGTTCCAACAACGGATCAACAGCAGTATCAATACGACTCAAGAAGAAGCTAGCCACTGATGCAATATTTTCTAATGATTCACCTTTCGCCGCGCGCTCTTCTAACCCGGCAATATACGCTTCCGCCACTTCGCGATATCTGTCTAATCCAAACAATAAGGTTACATTAATATTAATGCCTTCGCTGATTAACTGCTTAATAGCAGGCAAACCTTCTTTTGTTCCTGGAATTTTGATCATTACGTTCTTACGATCTAACGCTTTCCAAGAAGACCTTGCTTCCGTTATAGATCCTTCGGTATCCAAAGCCAAACCCGGTGAAACTTCCAAACTTACATAGCCATCAAGCCCTTTTGTATCTTGGTATACACCTTTAAACAGATCTGCAGCTTGTTGAACATCTTCAATAGCAATTTTTAAAAAGATGTCTTCTGTTGAAAGATCTGTTTTGGCTAATTCATAAATCGTCTCATTGTAGTCGTCACTTCTGGCAATCGCCTCCTCAAAAATAGCAGGATTTGAAGTCAGCCCTCTTAGGTTATCTTCATCAATTAATTTCTTAAGTTCACCCGATTGAATGAACGATCTCCTTATATAATCAAGCCAAATACTTTGGCCAAAATCTGGAATTCTTGCTAATGGATTTTTCATCTGTTTATTTTTGTTTTTTAATGGTGATGAAGCTATCAGATTTATCCATCCCCTTGTGTGGTTTGAATAAATCATGATGGTTTCATTTTTTATATTTTTTTTCTAACGCAATAACTTTATCCAAGCGACGCTGAAAGCGTTCGCCACCATCATAATCAGCTTTAAGATAAGCCTGTATTATTTCCCACATCAAAACTAAGCCAATAACTCTTCCCCCTAAACAAAGAAGGTTCATATCGTCGTGTTCAACTCCTTGATGTGCAGAATAACTCTCAGTTATTAAGGCCGCCCTTACACCGGGAATTTTGTTTGCTGCTACTGATACACCAACCCCACTTCCACACACGGCAATGCCCTTGCTTATTTCTCGCTGGGAAATAGCTTCAGCTAACGGAACTACAATATCCGGGTAATCATCCGTTGAATCGTACGTAAAGGCGCCGTAATCTTTGACCTGATAACCTTTATCTGCCAGAAGCTTTAACAATTGTTCTTTTTGTTCAAATCCGGCGTGGTCTGCTGCAATACCTATTTTCATTCTATTATTTTCTTTTATTCATTTTTTGCTTGCTTTTATAAGCATTCATACTGCCTTCGGCGGTTAATTGCTGATGAAAGCTCGAGTAAACAATAATTGCCCTGTGTGTCACTATTATTTACATCTCGCTTTCATCTTACTACTTATTGAGAAGTGCTTTCGCCCTATTGTAAATATTTTCAGTTGTAAAACCAAAATGTGTCAAAACAGCATTTCCTTCTCCCGACTCACCAAAAGTATCAATCCCTATCACATCTCCCTGGCTGGTAATATATTTGTACCAAGGTAAGGTTACACCTGCCTCTACGGCCAAACGTTTATGTTGACTTGGGGGTAGTACAGAATCTTGGTATACTTTATCCTGCTGATTAAAAAGCTCGAATGATGGCATGCTCACTGCACGTGCCTTAATACCCTCTACAACTAACTTTTCTTGCACTTCCAACACTAAATGGACTTCAGAACCTGTTGCAATCAGAATGATATCTGGCTCACCAACCGAATCACTCAAAATATATGCACCCTTTTCTACGTTTGCAGCCGACGCATATTTTTCCTGATCAATAACCGGTAATTTCTGCCGTGATAGAATCAATGCCACTGGGCCTTTCAGTCTGCTCATCGCTATTTTCCATGCAAAAACAGTCTCATTTGCATCTGCTGGACGAAGTACCGTTAGATTAGGCAGCATCCTCAAGGATGAAATATGCTCCACAGGCTGGTGCGTTGGGCCATCTTCTCCCAGTGCTACACTATCATGCGTAAAGATGTAGGTAACAGGCGCCTTTGTGAGAGCAGCCAAACGGATAGAGCCACGCATATAATCAGAGAAAGTCAAAAACGTACCGCCATAAACCCTAGTACCGCCATAAGACGCCATCCCATTTAATATCGCTCCCATACCATGTTCTCGTACGCCAAACCAGATATTACGCTGGTCGTAGTGCCCGGGTTGAAAACTTTCATCACCTTTGCCGGGTGTGCTATTAGAGCTAGCCAAATCAGCGGAGCCACCGATTAACCATGGCACATTTTTACGCAAGACCTCTAACACCTTGCCAGAAGCTTCACGCGTGGCCAATGCATCTCCTGCTTTAAAAGAGGGCATCTCCGCATCCCATCCTGCCGGTAACTTACCATCAAAGCTGCTTATAAAATTACGTGCATCTTCCGAGTAATTTTCACTATATTCTTCAAAGCTGTTTTTCCATTTCGTTTGAAGCTCAGCACCTTTTTTTCCTACATCCGCAAGATGGCCTTTCACCTCTTCCGGAATATAAAAGCTTTTTTCAGGATCCCAACCAAGAAATTCCTTGGTTTTCTTCAGGTTATCCGCACCTAAAGGGCTACCATGCACTTTACTTGTCCCTTGTAATGGACTGCCATATCCAATAATTGTTTTTACAGATATTAACGTCGGTCTCTCTGTTTCTGCTTGTGCATCTTTTATTGCTTGCTCTATCGCAGCTAAATCATTCCCGTCCTCAACAGTAAGCGTATGCCAGTCGTACGCCCTAAAACGTGCCTGCACATCTTCAGTAAAGGTCAAACTTGTTGGGCCATCCAAAGAAATTGCATTATCATCATATAGATAAATTAGTTTACCCAATTTTAGATGCCCCGCTAAGGAGGCCGCTTCTGAAGCAACCCCTTCCATTAAGTCGCCATCGCTTACAATACTATAGGTATAATGATCAATCAGCGTATAGCCGTCTCGATTATATTTTGTGGCTAAAAATTTTTCTGCCATGGCAATGCCTACGCCATTACCAAAACCTTGACCCAGCGGTCCGGTAGTCACCTCTATTCCGGGAGTTAAGACAGATTCAGGATGTCCCGGCGTTTTAGACCCCAGCTGTCGAAAACGTTCAAGTTCGGCAAGTGGTAAGTCATAGCCATATAAATGTAACAGGCTATACAACAAGGCCGAGCCATGTCCAGCAGACAATACAAAACGATCCCTGTTAGGCCATTTAGGGTCATGGGGATTAAAGCGTAGAAAACGGCTCCATAATACATAAGCCATGGGGGCAGCGCCAAGAGGCAAGCCAGGATGACCGGAATTAGCTTTTTGCACCATATCGGTTGCTAAAAAACGAATGGTGTTAACACTCAATTCATCAATCGTGGCAATTTGTTTATCTGTCATATTTCAATGGTAATTAGTTGAACTAATATTGAAGATTTACCTTAAAACTCTTTAAAGCATATTACAAACCTATATTATATGAACAACATTATGTTGCTATGTTTTGTAAAAAAAAAAGAAATTTTGCATTCGGCTGCATAAATTACTATAAAATTACAATCAACCAAATTCGGGGACTTCTGTATCATAACGGGGTAACCCAATGAACAAAAATTAATATATTAGGCGCTATAAGCGGCGAATTTATGAGAACAGTGCTAAAACAGCACATAGAAAAATTAACCGCATTAACCGATGCTGAATTTAGTTATATTCTCTCTCATTTCACAAAAAGAGTGATTATAAATCTATATCGGCCATGAAGTTTCTTGATTTGACCAAATCAATCACGAGCGGGGTTCTAATTAAAAGCAAAAGCTATTACAAATCCGTAATATAATCTTTGAGACTGACTTAATAGATGGAAACAATGGAGAGCGCCCTCTTTTGGATGAAGGACAGAAGAAATGATCTAGCACTTCTGATTCGAAGTACTAGACATAAAATTTCGCGATTACTTTATGGCAGCCAACGCCGCAGTATAATCAGGTTCTTGTGCGATTTCAGGCACTTGTTCTTCATAAACAATCTTGCCCTCAGGATTAACAACAACAACAGCTCGGCTCAATAGTCCTTTCATTGGGCTATCTGCAATTTCCACGCCATATACCTTTCCAAAATCCGATCTAAAATCAGAAAGCATCACGACGTTCTTGATACCTTCAGCGCCACAAAATTGTGCTTGCGCAAATGGTAAATCTTTGGAAATACAAAGAACCGTTGTGTTAGGTAAGTTCGCTGCATCTTCATTAAACTTACGTACCGAGGCGGCACACACGCCCGTATTGACACTAGGAAAAATATTCAAAATGATATATTTTCCTTTAAAATCTTGAAGACTTTTGTCTGTTAGATCAACAGATGTTAATGTAAAATCTTTTGCATCAGTCCCTACTTTCGGTAATGTTCCAACCGTATGAACAGGATTGCCTTTTAATGTAATAGAAGTCATATTTGTTATTTTATTTAATTGCCGATTTACATTCGATTGTTCTTGCGCAATTATAAAGCCACAAAAACAGAAAGTAAAACAAAAAAGAAGTACGTATTTCATTTGGTTACGAATTAATGATAACAATGGTAAGGTTTTTTTGCTTAATTAATTTTGATCATCGTTTATTTTACAAAAAGTTGATATCTTATGAATTCAGCTTATTAACTTAATTCGATCCAGACAGGTGCATGATCACTTGATTTTTCCCATCCACGAACGTGTCGATCAACACCAGCTGCTACCAAGCATTTTTCAAGTTGTGGATTAAGTAAAAAGTGATCGATACGTAGTCCGGCATCCCGACTATATGCATTACGAAAATAATCCCAAAACGTATAAATTTTCTCTTGTGGATATAGCTTTCGTATCCCATCGGTCCAACCCTGCATAAGCAATTCGTTAAACGCAGTGCGTGTTTCCGGACGAAATAACGCGTCATCAAGCCAACGCTCAGGCTTGTATACATCTTGTTCTGTAGGAATAACATTATAGTCGCCAGCAAGCACCACCGGCATATCCATGGTAAGAAGTTCTTTGGCATGTGCGTTGAACCTTCTGAACCAATTAAGCTTATAGTCGAATTTTGGACCGGGAACGGGATTTCCATTTGGTAAATAAAGACATCCCACAACTATGCCATTAACAACAGCTTCAATATAACGGCTATTCGTATCCTCTGGATCACCAGGAAGAGTTCTATGAATCTCTTTTATTTCTAAATTACGCGTTAAAATAGCAACACCATTCCAGCTCTTCTGTCCATGCCAAATGGCACTATAACCTACGTCGTTAATAGCTTTTTCCGGAAATTTATCTTGAGGAGCTTTTAGCTCCTGCAAACAAACAATATCGGGTGTCGTTTCATTAAGCCAACGGAGTAGAACCGGTAGACGTCCATTGACCCCATTGACATTATAAGTGGCAATTTTCATAAAATTTGATTACTGGAGTTACGATCTTGCATATAAATGCTAAAATCGGTAGATGAATAAAAACGATCTACACTTTTAAAATAACTTGGTAAACATATTAATTTATTTTTACATAAAACGCGCTATCTCTTATCCTCCTCAACCTCTTTATAATTTCCCATCCTTTTAGCAAAATAATCCTTTTTTGGAGGTATGTGCTAAATAAAAATCAGGAAACGAAGAAACAGAACGAGTGAAAAGATAAACGCGTCGAGATACTCAATGAACATCCATTGAGCTAATAAAGATTTATACTTTTAGCCATTTATGTAGCTTTCAAGCTGATTGATAGTTTGCTTTTGGTCTTCAATGATGAATTTCACCAAATCTCCAATGGATATGATACCTATTATACGTCCATCTTCAGCGACCGGTAAATGCCGAAAATGTTTGCTTGTCATGAGCTCCATACAGTTGTCAATACTTTCATTCGGCGAAATGGTATATGGATCTGACGTCATCGCCTCATAAATAGGTGTATTTTTGGAGGACTTTCCTTGCAAGATGATTTTCCGAGCGTAATCTCTTTCAGTAAAAATCCCCAGCAGCTTGTTTTCTTCGATAACCAGCAAAGCGCTGATATTTTTCTCCATCATAAGCTGCAGCGCGTCCAATACAGAATCATTGGATGACACAGCGTAAACAATTGCTGGTTTGCCCTTAAGAATGTGTTTAACCGTTCTCATATAGTGTTTAGTTTATAATTGGGTGAATAATGTATCCTAAACTTAGTATCTAAATATTCGAATCGAAAAATGGCAACAATTGGTGCAGTAACGCTATCTGTACTAACGTTATATAAGTAAAGTTAAGTGTTTTTACTTAAAAAAAAGAAAAAACAAATTCCAGACGATTTTATTAAATAATATTCATGGCTTTTTAATTGCAAGCGTAGTGTTTACCCTAACAAAATAGTCACTATTATTTTAGCGATTTAAAATCGATGATTTAAATCATTATCGATGGTTTTTCCTATGGAGGTACCTCTTCAGGCATTAAGCAATCCGCTGTCTCGGCCAGCCATTTTCCATTCTCTTTGCGTAGAATCGTAAGCCGCTTACCCTGATGGATAATTTCGAAGCGAGGATGCAGCGGATCGGTTTGCTTTGCCTCCACTTCATATAATGCTCCGTCTATTGTTGCCATAATTTTTAACGCATTCATACTTTAACCCTTTCCATTCTAAATTGTTATACATCCTTCCCCTAATCATCCCGTCCTTTATCAGTATGGCGATATACATGCCGTTCATAAACGTTTACAGCAGGTTCCCCACGCTCATCCGTATATTCGTTTCTTAATAGATTTTCTGTTTCCGGATCATTCGTCGCATGTGCTTCTTTTAGTCTTGAGCCTTTCGGGTTAACATCTGAGGATCTGCCCTTTTCGTCCATTGAATTACTGACGTATTGCTAAAAACTTTTAATAGTAAAACCCTTTGTTTTTATTTTTTGTTTTTGGAATTTATTATTTACGTATTCCTTATTATCCACTTTTTCCTTATTTCCAAGAATTTATACTAACTTTGGTATTGCAACCACCTTTGTGTTTTATGAAAATGTCATTGGCATCTTTAAGTAAATTACTAAAGATCAGAGTCACTTATGACAATGTTAGAACTATGCCTTATTTAAGAATAAATAAGAAATATATTGTTACGGAGCATTTTTTCACAAAAGAATTAGAACTGAACAATTTAGACACTTACGAATGGCATAATTTAAGCGCTGCAGAGCTTTCAGACATCTTGACCTTTCAATCAACATTTTACTTACAAAAAGAATCTGAGCCCATTTTACCCAGATGATTGGTAAAACAGCCAGTTGGTTAAGGTAAAGAATGATTTCTAAATTTATATCTTTAGCACATTATTACATAAATAGTGATGATCAATTAGATTACCCTATAGCAAAAACAATACATTTGCTGTTGACTAAATATTAGCATACATATGAGTAAGTTTCTGAAAGTAATACATCCTACCGGCCAAGTTGAGTGGATAAACATAGCGCATATTTTTTCGTTTTATCCGTTGGAAAACCCTAGTCCTACTCAACAAACAGTCATTAAACTAACAAACGGAAGTAAAGTCACTATTTCACAAACAGTGGATGAAATCTTAAAGCAAGTAAGTGTTTAGTTAAAGAATCTGTATATCCCTTTGACGTTGCTCTATATATCCAAATAATTCCAAAGAGATTTAGGGTTCTGTGCTTCCGTTTAAAATCCAAGCGAGGTTAAATTTATTAAACTCAATAGATTTATTGCTATTGGCGGAATCATGAACATTTTCGTTATATTCTATTAATGCACCTATACAATAATCGGAAGTCTTTACCATACTAGAATAGCCACCATAAACTACCGTACTCGAAGTATAGTCACAATTGCCACTACTATAAAGTGCTCTACTTCTAGGCCAAGTATTACCATCGTCGTAACTGATTCTCACCGTCATATTACATCGCTGGTTAGTGCCATTTGGGTTTAGAAAAATAATTCTATTGGGATCATCCACATTATATCGAAGGATTGATCCTTCGCATTTTGGGTCAGGAAGTGTAGAAACGGTAGAAAAAGCAGGAAAACCTGCGGAAATCGATCCAACAGACTTTCTTCTCGTTTTCGATAAATTCCATTGCGAAGTATTTGGGCGATCATTTCTCATTAAATCCCCATTCATCAGTTCTACTATTGTACCTTCATCAGTACCTCCGGGAACAAGTTCATACCGCCATGTGGCGCCGTGATCGTCACTATAGATATTCCTTCCGTAAGCAGGCACAATCAGCCTTCCAGGATTATCATAAGCGGCTCTAATACCTATACCAGGTCCAACACAATCCCATTTATAATTAGTAGGTGTTAACTCACTTGTTCGATCAACGGGTTCAGACCAAGTAGCACCATTATCATCACTATACGCGGTATGAATTTTTCTGTCTCCCCAAGCTTGAAAATCCGACCATTGTGTCTTGAATTCATCATTCCATTCCATAAAAAGCCAAATTCTACCCTCCGTACCTTCGCTTGGATCGTAAACAGCAGTAGGATTGCCCCACGTGCCAGCGCCTTTTCCTACTACCTCACCCAAAGCAGACCAATCGGTTCCATTATTAAGCGACCTTTTAAATACAATATTGATGTCCCCGTAATCGCTAGGGCTCCATCTTCTGCCCTCCGCAAAAGCCACCAGCGTTCCATTTTTTGTCTTCACAATTGATGGAATACGAAACGAATGATAAATACCTTCATTGCCGCCATTAAATACTATTTTACGGGTATTTACAGGCGCTGCTAAGACAGATGCATCGGCGGTTGTGCTCGCAATAGTCTGTTTGTTTTCACTGGCAGATACCTCTAATGGCTTTTCAGAACACCCTAATGCAATACTCATTATCACTCCTAAACAGCAATACATGATGGCAAAATATTGATTGCGGATTTTTTTTAGGTTACTCATAGTGTTTATATTTGGTTACTAGTACTTATGTAGAACATATCAAATATCTAAATTATTCACTATAAATCCAAATGTTACGAACATTAAAAAACTTCATTATCCTCGTTTTTTTTCCGGATATTTAGGCGTTTGGCCGATTAGCATATGGAAACAAATAAACATAAGGACTAGGAATACGGGCAATAGGACTCTAAAAAATGCAGCAACTGCAAAAACAACAAAATGGAAAATACGATAGTAAGCGTGGATTGGCTACATGAACATCTTGACGACGCTAATTTAGTTATACTGGATGCCAGTCAGAACAGTAATAAAGCAAGCATAGCACGTAACACGGAAGGTTTTCAAATTCTCAACGCTCGCCCACTCAACTTAGAACATGATTTTAGTGATCCTACACATAAATTTCCTCACATGCTTCCGGGTAATTTTCAATTTGAAGCAGCCTGTAGGAAGTTAGGCATTCATAAATCGAGTAAAATTGTTGTATACGATGACTTAGGAGTTTATTTCAGTCCAAGAGTATGGTGGATGTTTAAGGCGATGGGCCACGCTGCTATCAGTGTACTTGACGGCGGATTGCCAGCGTGGAAAAATAAAGGTTTTCCAGTTGAGTCCATTCAAGGTTATAATGGAAAAAAGGGAGACTTTGAAGCCCGTTTTGAGGCCGATAAAGTGAAAGACCATCAATTCATAACAGAGAACTTATCTTCCCAAACTGCAATAATCATTGATGCTCGAACGGCAAACCGGTTTAATGGAATAGATCCTGAACCTAGGCAAGGTCTGCGTTCCGGACATATTCCTAAGTCGATCAATGTTCCTTTTCAGGAAGTCCTTATAAACGGAAAATATAGACCTAAAGAAGAGCTCAAGAGTATCTTCGTTGGCATGAATTCGGATGACAAACCTTTGGTTTTTAGTTGTGGTTCTGGCGTTACGGCTTGTGTTGTCTTACTCGCAAGTGAACTCATTCTTAAAAATCCAAAGGCAATATATGATGGCTCATGGGCCGAATGGGGCAGTAATGAGGCAAATGCTGTGGATTAGCAATAGCAATATTAAACCGTTAAAATAAATAAAACTAAAAAAGAGCTATATATCAATTAATTATATCTATCTTTGCACTAATTAATTATTATTTTATTTTTTATATAATGCAAGAAGGCGTAGTAAAATTTTTTAACGAAACTAAAGGTTTTGGATTTATCACCCCCAATGATGGCGGACGTGAAATTTTTGTTCATTCATCTGGGTTAAAAGACCGTATTCGTGAAAACGACGACGTTTCATTTGACGTGGAACAAGGTCAAAAAGGTTTAAATGCAGTAAATGTTAAGTTGGCATAGTTCAACATTCAGATATTGATAAAAGCCATCCATGAGGATGGCTTTTTTTTGTAAAATGTTTTTTACCAATAAGTTTATGCTTATTTATAGCTTCTATTTTAATAGCTAAATATGGGTAAGTATCTGGAACCTGATGTCCGTTGGGTTTTATATGAAGCGGATGTAGCGCCATGGTTCTGTCAATATAAATGAAAGCATCATATCTAGCATTCACTGTGGATGGAACATAATTTCCGTATTTGCTAAGGATGTATACCAAATCTATCTTATCAAACATCTTATAAGATAGATAATCGCACGCCTTTAAAGAACTATAATTTTGATGGCTACTAGTGTATGCCAGTAACCATCCATTTATTTATGATCAGCAGTAATAACAGTAACACAACTAGAATGGATTGTCCTGTCTAGAAATAGTAGTAGAACCAGTTGCCACCTCTTTTATTATCGTTTTATTTGCATATTTTTCTAAGAACGATGCCTTAGAATCATGATAAGAAGTTACCCCTCCTACAAAGTGCAAGAATTTGATATAATACCAAGCTAAGTCAATTTGGTGAACCAAAAATCCCGAACGGGCGCTCCTAGGATAAAGATGATGATTATTATGCCATTCACCCGCTACAATACCTGGCCAAAGCTGGTTAATAGACATATCCTTTTCATTGAAGTCGTATCCTTTCCTCCGTTTATCTTCGCCTTTTCCATGTCCCTCATAATTAAACGTGCGTACACCAACGGCCCAAAATGCGGCGGCGCCAAATAACGCACAGGCTAAACCATGTCCACCTATCAGGTAAAAAATTGTATACCATACAGTCCAATTTATTGCACATTCAAGCAAGGCACGGCCAGGGTGGATAATTGATCCCCATTTTTGATAATTTCCATAAGAATTGGCTTGTACACCTGTGTGAGACATCAGTTGGATTGTTCTGCCATATTCTTCTGCAGTTAAGTCCTTTGATATAGGTTGATGGTTTACATCCGCCAGGAAACAATAAAGAAAGCCTCCATTTGCATTATAAGGATCTCCAGGTTGATCCGACTTGGCATGATGTACGTGATGAGAAATAGCATATATCTCTTCGGGAATCATACTTATCGTTAAGTTTTGAGTAAGGATCCTCCAGAAACGATTTTTAAATTCATAGGCCTTGTGTGTACAGTACCGATGATGCCAGATAGTTCCATGAGTTCCCATGATAATCATACTGTACACAAATGCTATAAGCAACAACCCAATGCTGAAAAACTTAAAAATAAAAAGAAATAGCAATGGTACCAGAACAATCACCCTTAACCAGCTAAATAAGGGTAGCCAATTCTTTTTTGATTGAAAAATATTTAAACGTTTGAAAAATTCTCGTAGGATTTGTTTCGCGGTTGGCTTACTTAACAGGCCCTCTTGATTTACCCACCCGTAAGAAGGTGGATCTAACACTTTATCTAATAACATCTTTACTAATAATTCATGGAAAGTACAATATTTTATCGACAACACAATCATTTTGACAAAAAATTAACATTACTTAACATTTTATCGGCCTTAGAACTTATCATTTTCGACTGCTTATTAAAAATAAATGAAACTTTTAATTCTTTGGTTTCCAATTAATTTGTTATATTTACGAATGTCTCGAAAAAGATTGAGAAAGGAATTTTGTAAAGATGGGGATATTGCCGTCTCTCGCTTAACGGAACAGTCTTCAAATATAAAAAGGCTATTTTTGGTTGGAACCTATTGAAAAGTTTATAGCTTTAAAATACTCTTTCATTGTAAGAACATAGCAGTCGTTTTTTAATATTATTACAATGGAAAATTACAACCAATACAATCATGTCTTTAAAAACGAAACACGCAAGCAATCCTATTATTTTCACCCAAATTGTCTAGTCCAAGCTATACCTAATTATATAGTGGAGATAAAGACCACACGCTAAGCATGCCCTGCCTATTCAATAGTTTAAAGAGCACGCACTAGCAAATTAAATTTTAATGTACCTATCTATATTACCATGAGCAGAGATAAAAAAACGCCTAAGAGCACAGAAAAGAAGTCGACTTCTGATTATCAGAGCGGCAAAAATGCTTCTACAAAAACAGAAATTATTTCAACAGGAAAACCAGCACCCAAGAAGGGTAAATAGCCGGTATTCTTGATACTAATTAATCACAGAAGCCCCTTAAATGATTTAATTTGAAGAGTAAAATATATTATGCAAAAAGGAACCATAAAGTTTTTTAACGAAA
>DATMSZ010000374.1:0-2546 GCA_035565175.1 Pseudosphingobacterium sp. | reverse complement strand
CTTTTTTAACTTTAATATCGTTGTTGTTCTTCAAAATTTGATCTAGATCAAATTTTGAAGAACAACAACGATATTAAAGTTAAAAAAGCACTTCAACCGGTTGAAGTTTTTGATCCCCATAGCAAATTGGATCATAAAATCAGTTATGCCCTATATACCCTTGGAAGCGGATTCAAGGAAGATATCTTAGAAGTGCTGCAACAGGAGCAACCGGACGCAGATCCACATAAATTTGAGCAAGCTGTCTCAGTGCGGTTATCTTATCTTCTAAAAAACGGGGTTATTGATGCAACGAAAATAGGAAGACGTTATGAATATATGCTCAAAACGACAAATGAGATGTCTTAAAGATTACATATACACTCTATTATACTAACAAAACTATACAGATACCATTCACAGGCTAGTGTTTGACTTTTATTGAAGGTTAATTTAGCCCATCACGTCTGGATTATCCAAGAACCTAGAGCGGCTAATATAAGTTAAGGCATGGTTTCTGATAAAGGACACTATTATGTTCAACTGCTATCGCAATATCTTATTGGAAAAGCGGTTGTGAAAAAAGTGCTCGGAATATAAAGCGGACGCCTTTAATGAATCAATCTAAACTTATGGATGATATTCATGCCCCAATTGTTTAAGTATTTCCGTATATTCTCTTTGGTTATAGTTGAGATAGAAAACAGATCCATCCAATAAATAAATCTTGGTTTGTTTAAGATGGCTTACTTCCTCATACCTCACAATATAATCTGTATTAATATAAGTGGTCTCCCCTGTCTTGTTATTAACGAGTGTAAAAAATTTTGCCATATATAATCGTTTGATAAAGCGCTGCGCAAAGATAAGCACTAACAGGACGAATCTCCCATATATCGATCATCAGTTTGAGCCAACATTTAACCACTTTATTTCAAACAGTATGCTCAAGATTTCAAACTTTGCTCAAGCTGTTTGTTACCTTCTCCGTCTAAAGGTTTTATAAATAGTGATAAAAGTGATGAACAGTTGGCCATGGGTGTTTTGGTAAATAGAGGCATTCCGTTTGCTACCCATTCTTTCCTTGCCTGGGCCATTTGTCGGAATATGCCGATTTCGTGTGGCAAGGGATCCTCACCTATCATCACCTCATACACACGATCGGCAATGAGCTTTAACTCCTTCACCGGTGTAAGTTCAAAATAATCATCAAAGGTTGTGATATAAATCATAAGCCTTACGCAAGGACGTATACGTTCCGCGCGATCGTAAGTTGGGTTCATATAAGTTGCAACCCTGGATTGCAGTTGCTTTTTACATCGTATTATTCTCTCCTCAGTAAGAAAAGTATAATCATTATCATACCAGCCTTTTTCTTCCTCATCAAAAGCATTGGCAATCGGACTGTTAACCGTAGGCCAAGGGTAATAACATTTCGGAACAATTAATTCTTTTTCATGAATAGTTTTTATGTGTTATAAAAAAATCAGGTAGTAATGTTATGGTTTTTCTTTAATTGTTGTTTCTGGACCAAAATTTGATCTGACCGTGCTCTTATTCTTGAGAAACATGATATATTTTTCTTGTTATACTTCTTGGCCATATTCTGGTCTAGGATATTCTCCCGGCACTTTATAACGTGTTGACTTTCCAATATGATACCAGGCGGCTAACCCTGAGATCATCAAGGTCATGTATATGGTGTTTCTTCCATAATCCCATAAGTAGCGTAGTCATGAAAAGACCCTGCCCAACGTTCAAACCAATTATCGTTAACATGAGGACGGAATTCATCTCTGCTCAAAGCAATCTGTCTCAGTAGTCCGATGTCATCCGGTTTAGGAGTTCCGCCCAGCATCACATCCATAGTATGGTCTCTAATGGAAGTTAACTTTTTTACAGGGCACAGCTCGTAATAGTCGTCATATAACGTTAGCCAAACCATAAATCGGGCAATAGGCCTCATCTGTTCCATACTTCTTCCATCCACTAAGCACCATGCTCATGTAATGTACCCAATTCACTACAGCATCCTGCCATATCCCAAAATCGGACAGTGTAGTTTGGAGAGTTATGAATTCTTTCAGATCTTCATTGTGGAGGCGGAGGTTTTCGAGACAAGCTTCTTCCAGTGGGATTTTGTATTCATGTTGAATCACCTTTACAATATTGTAATAAATACTGCCTGTTGCTTCATCTTTTATTACCGATTGCACTTCATTAAAGTAGGCCACAAGATGACAAGCCAATGCCTGCAAGCGCTGGATTACACGGGAAATGGGTAATTAAATTTGGTGCAAAGTAAATCGTGTGTGTTCATGATTGAGGTTTTTTTAATTATTGTCGATTGCTGATATATATCACGTAAATTTTAAACTGGCATACATCAGCATCATTCATATCTACCAATGCTTCCGGTTTAACCTTGCAGCAATTTAATTTTTGATGCATCAGTGCAAAAAAAACATCATCATCTTTAAAGGATCTGACATCTAATCATTAACAGCCATTTTAACACAAAGCACGTCCCGTGATAGCTTATAAAAAGAAAGTAATTTCAATATTAC
>DATMSZ010000373.1:0-2470 GCA_035565175.1 Pseudosphingobacterium sp. | reverse complement strand
ATCGTAACACCTTGATATGAAAACTTCCCATATAAAAAATTTACTTTTCTTATTATTTATCACTACAAATGCGCTGGCACAAACGGCCACTGTAGAAGGTACCATATATGACAAAATCACCTCCACTCCTATTAGCTACGCCAGTGTCACTGTCCACCAGAAGAAAGACTCCACTTTAGTTAATGGCGTTATCACAAATAAACAGGGAAAATTTTCTTTCGCCAAATTAAGTGCTGGAAATTATATCCTTCAAATTAAGTTTATGGGTTATGAGACGAAAAAAATCGATCTCAAAACTTTAACCACGGGGCAAAAATTAAATCTCGGACGAATATATATAAGTCCCTCCGCCAACTTTTTAAACGAAGTAAACATAGTAGCCAAACAAAACCCCAGTTACAATGTGATCGACAAACAGGTCTACAAAGCAGGCCAGTTTGAGTCAGCAAAGGGCGGTACCGCTGTAGACGTTATAAAAAATATGCCATCTGTTTCCGTTGATGGGCAGGGCGAAATTTCGGTTAGGGGATCCAAAGGTTTCCTAGTTTTAATTAATGGCAAGCCGGTACAGACTGACGCGTATACTATTTTAAGTCAGCTTCCCGCAAACACAATAGAAAACATCGAATTGATTACGGCTCCATCAGCTAAATATGATCCAGATGGTAAAGGAGGTATTATCAATATCACTACCAAAAAAGGAGCAGACAACGGCACCTCATTGATGGTAAATATCCAGGGAGGACTTCCAAGTTTTGAAGACTACAATAATAAGGAAAGCCAAAAGAGATACGGTACAGATATTACATTTAACTACAAAAATGATTATTGGGATCTAGCAGCTAGTGCCAATTATCTTCGAAACGACAACGCTGGACTTAGAGAAGGGGATGTCTATACCATTATAAACAACATAAAAACCACGTTTCCGTCAAATGGAGAACGCAGTTTTGACAAATACAATTATGGAGGACGTTTTAATGTTGGGTTTAATCCTGACAAGAAGAACAACTTTTCCCTAGGTTTCTTTGCGGGACATAAGTTCCAGGATCGATTAGCCGACATATACTATGACAACACTAAAGTGGACCTATCAACAGGTCGCCTTATTGGAAAGAAGCAATACTTCAATTCAAACTTACAGAACAAGCAGGGGGATTTTATACTCGGTAACTTTAATTATACGCATAGTTTTAACAAGAAATCCAGCCTAGCTTTATCCGTATTGTATGAATATGCCGACCTTTTTGGTTCTACCATTAATAAAAACATTGAGGCCGAAAATATTGTTCAACACACCGTAAACACCTATAAAAATCCATTAAATGGTTTCCGTGCCAATCTTGATTATACACTGGAAATTGGAAAAGGAAAGTTGGAGAGTGGTTATCAATTCCGTCAAGATAGCCAAGATGGTAATTTCATATATTCAGTAGCAGATCAATCGGGAGATTTTGAAATCGACCCTGAATTTTCGGGACTTGTGAAAGCAAAAAACTCCATTCACTCGTTATACAGCCAATATGCCGGTAAGCATAAAAAATTGGAATATA
This sequence comes from Pseudosphingobacterium sp., assembly GCA_035565175.1. Classification (GTDB taxonomy): domain Bacteria; phylum Bacteroidota; class Bacteroidia; order Sphingobacteriales; family Sphingobacteriaceae; genus Olivibacter. Next base: position 917 of record DATMSZ010000373.1, on the reverse strand, counting down.
CAGCGGGTATACGGTATGAATATGCCTATAGAGAGGTCATGATATCCAGTGATCCAGATTCACACACCCTCGAATTGAACAACTTATTTCCTTCTGCGAATGTGCTCTACACGCTCGAAAACGGGTGGAAAACCAAAGCTGGGCTAAGCAGAAGAATCCAGCGAACAAATAATTTTGAATTAAACCCGATCCCTGAACGAGAACATTCGGAAACGCTTGAACAGGGTGACGCAGACCTACTCCCCGAATACATCTATTTAATGGAACTTGGTTTGATTAAATCTTTTAAACAAGGTTCGTTCTTCACAACCCTATATTTTCAGGATATCAAAAATCCGATTCAGCGCGTAAATAGCGTATATGCCGACACCATTTTAAATCGCATTTTTACAAATGCAGGTAAAGCCCATCGTTACGGCATCGAAACAGGCACAAACCTTCAAGCGACAACATGGTGGCAGCTTTATCTTGGCGCCAATTTATATAAATACGACATCGAAGGGACATTATTTGACAATACAGTAAACGTAGAAAACTCCGACTGGGTCTATTCTATCAATTTCAATACCGATTTTCAGCTGAATTCTACGCTAAATATCCAAGGGAACGTCAATTACCTATCTGCAAGACCCACTGCACAAGGGCGCGATTCTAGGTTTTTATCGCCAAATCTCTCCATCAAGAAAACCTTTATGAATGGTAGACTAAGTGCTTTGTTACAATGGCAAAACATGGACATGGGTTTATTCAATGCGAATGAGCAACGCATCACAACCGTTGGAAACGATTTTTATACTACCACAAATTATATCTATGAAAAGGATGTCATTATGCTCAATTTAAGTTTCAACCTCAATAACTTAACACGAAAACTCAAATTGCCGGAGAGTGAATTTGGCACGAAAGAGTTTTAATAT
>DATMSZ010000372.1:0-11767 GCA_035565175.1 Pseudosphingobacterium sp. | reverse complement strand
ATTTTTTAATTAATAAATCGATTACTTTTATAATCTAATAAACAAAATTAACAATCTAAACATGGCAACGCCTATTCCCCCTTTGGAGGGTTTTGAATATCCATCTGATATGATCAAAAAATATATAAGTAATTTGGAAATATTTACCATCATGCTAGTAGATGGCCGTATTGTACATCATATCGCCTCCGATGCTGAAGCTTTTAAAAATTGGCTTATCATCAATAATATACCAGACGTAAGGATATTGGAGCTATGTAAATAGCACCTAACAAAATTGAATAGCTTGGAATTAAAAAAATATGGTGGTACTATAATTTCTTTAAGGTGAATTAATAAATTGGTTCGCTTTGCGAAATTTCTATCATATGATCTGCTGTCGTTACAGCTTTTCTGTGCATATTACCCCAATCTGACATTGCCTGAAGCATGGGTTTCATTGTCTCTCCTAATGCGGTTAACTCATATTCGACTTTCGGTGGCACAACTGGGTATACAATCCTTTTTATTATTTGATCAGTTTCTAACTCGCGTAATTGGCTAACCAACATTCTTTCTGAAATGCTGGCAATCGAATTTTTCAAATCGCTGTAACGCATTTTACTATGTGTCAGTCTGCAAAGTATTGCCGGTTTCCATCGTCCTCCTATAATAGACAACGAATAAGCCATACCACAGGTATCGTTAATCTGCTTTTCATTCAAAGCATTGGTAGATGTTTCTTTTCTCATTTCTTACTTTTTTGTTAGTACCTAACAATTTAATGTATACATACAAATATAATTCTTAAGAGCTAATTTTGGATAAAAGAGAACAAAAAATGAAACGATTAACAAACAAAGTAGCCCTTGTAACGGGAGGAAGCCGTGGGATTGGAGCGGCAATTGTAAGAAAAATTGCATCTGAAGGAGCTCAAGTGGCTTTCACTTATTCCAGCTCTCCGGAAAAAGCACAAGCAATTATTGAAGAAATAGGCAATCAGGTAATCGCAATAAAAGCTGACAGTGGTAAGCCACAAGAAATAATTGAGGCAGTTGAAAAAACGATCGCCACATTCGGACGACTGGATATTCTTATTAACAATGCCGGTATCTATATAGGAAAAGCTTTTCATGAGCATACATTGGAAGATTACGAACAAATAATGGCTGTTAATGTAAGAGCACTTTATGTTGCCGCACTTGAAGCGGTCAAATACTTGCCGATGGGTGGACGCATCATTAATATCGGTAGTAATATGGCAGACAATGCAATGGGACCGCAAACTACTTTATACACCATGAGTAAGTCTGCTCTTAGTGGTTTTACCCGTGGTCTAGCTCGTGATCTTGGTGCCAAAGGAATAACTGTAAATGTTGTACAACCCGGTCCAATTGACACGGATATGAATCCGGCCAACACTGAATTAGCGGATTTCTTGAGAAGCAGAATGGCGTTGACTGACTATGGATCGGGTGACGACATTGCGGGATTGGTAGCATTTCTAGCCAGCGATGAGGGCAAGTATATAACAGGAACCGCCATCACAATAGATGGAGGATTAAATGCTTAGTGTTTAAGCAAATATCAACACACGTAAGAGGTCGGAATTCATTCCTCATTTATAAAAACGAGAAGTTCTATATTAGAGTGACTTCTCGTTTTTATAAACGATCCTATTTGAAACGCACCACTAGATTATCCAATCAATCACTAAAAATCTACATCAAACAACCACTTCATCTGCTTTCTCGCAATCGCCTCAGGCATATTTCTAAAAACGAAATTTCGGAAATAGCGACTTAGGGGGTGTCTCCAATGAGAAACATATCCAATTAATCTAGAAAGCCTGATTACCTTAGCAGTACGTTTTACTCTCCTTTTTTCATACAGGGAGAGCGCCGCTGCTAAATCGGGTTGAGATTTCAAACAATCGGCCAATACAATCGCATCCTCAATAGCTTGGCAAGCACCCTGCCCCATATTGGGAGTAGTAGCATGCGCTGCGTCGCCCAATAGTACCGCTCGTTCAAAGACGAAAGTTGAAAGTGGTTTTATATCATTAATATCATTCCATATGATCTCTTCCGGCTTTGTTGCTCTTAATACAGCTTCGATCGGCTCATGTACTCCTCGAAAATAATTCGCTAACTGCATTGGTGTCATTCGACGCATCTTTTCTTCTTTTCGGTCGGCTTTTATACAACAGTACCAATATATACGGTTATTCGGCAGAGCAGCCATGCCAACACGTCCTTGAGCGGCCCATGTCTCAGCAGACACCATCGTATCAAAAGTAACACCTGGGTTTTCTATGACTGCCCGCCAACACGTGTAACCTGCATAACGAGGTTTGCTGTAAGGCATTAGCTGTGACCGCACCACTGAATGAATACCGTCTGCTGCAATAAGAAGATCACCTTCCACTGTTTCCTCATCTGAAAAATGAACATAAACTTTGGACCTACGCTGTTCAATATACCTGCATCTCTTTCCTAAATGGAGTGTGCCTTTTTCCAGCCTTTGCACTAATATTTCATGTAACTCGGCCCTGTGGATAACTAAATTATGCTCACCATATTGTTTGTTAAACAAAGACGCGTTTTGGTTACTTATAACGCTCCCTCGCTCATCCTTCATCTGTAAAGCAGTAAGAGCCTTACCTGCCTTTATAACCTCCGTTGCAAGCCCTATCTTCTCCAAGCCTTTGATCGCATTAGCGGCTAGCCCAACACCTGCACCAACGGGTTTTAATACGCGAGTCATTTCGTATACCTTTACTTCAACTCCCTGCTGTTGAAGCGCAATAGCTGCACATAGACCACCTATTCCTGCCCCAATAATAATAACCTTCATCCTTTATAGCTGATAAACTGAATACCATAAAATACGAAGATATATTATATAAAGAGAAAATTAAAGGTATTAATTGATGGGGATAAGTATGTGCTAAGATGAGCGCGTTTTCCAAATTAAAGAAGGCTCAACATTTTGGTATGTTAGGCCTTCAAATTTTATTAAAATTTATCTACTCATTCATCATCACGTTGTGCTACGGGTTTTAGCCCTCTTGCTGATCTTTTTTAGAATGTGTATCTCGACCCATCCGTTTATGAAATTTTCCATTTTGCATTCTTTCCTTTTTCAAACTTTGGTAGGCCGACTTCTGTGTATCGTCTAATAAACTTGTTATCTGTTCCTCCCTTTTTTGCATTGCGTCTTTCATTACTTTTCTTTCCTCTTCTTTACGTTTCTGCCTGTCTGCGTTTATTTCCTTTATGCTTTCAAGGTTTATGGCATAAATTTTAGATTTCTGCGCTTCAGAAAGAGATAGCTTTGTTGATAACATGTCTGCTGCTTTTTGTGCTCTCTCTTCAGGTGTGCTATGTCTTTTTCTACCGTCTCGTTGTTGCGCAAATGCCATAGTACTCATGCTTATGAATAATACAGCGGCTATCATCATTTTCTTCATATATTTTTTATCTTATAAGACTATAGAGTTTAATTCCGTGCTAAAGTTTAACGGGGGAGAACGTTAAGATATGTTAAATAAATGTGACTAATAAACGCCCCTACCTTTACCATAGTCTGATTTACCTTATAAAAACAAAAAATCTTGGGCACATCGAATAAAAAAAAGAATTATCGAGCAATTAGGTTCATCTTTAAAAAATAGGAGAAGATTTCTACACCTTCTCCTTTGCTCATTAAATGCGTATTAATATTAAGGCATGGTGGTCGTGTCGACTGCTGTATCCGTTGGAGTTGGCGTACCGCTGGTGTCTGTAGGTGTCATTTCCTGTTCTAAACTATCTCCCATTCCTTCTGAAGATTCAGTTCCTTGTTGACTGTTACCACAACTTGCTAAGAGGATAGCTGCAAAAGCAGCCGTAAACATTAATTTTTTCATAAAACACTATCTTAGTTAATCACAATTAACTATATAAAGTAAATAATGAGCTTAATGTTTTACTTTTTTTTAAAAAACACACTCATTCCTTAAAACTTTTGATTAAAAACAACCGGTTACCCATTTATAATAGCGGTACTTCAGGAGATCTTGAGTGCTTTGGCTTTAAATTATTGTATCTATCTAAAGCGCTCGAAAAGATGATCTAATAGCAAATAGAGCGGTTTCAGCGAATACTTTTTTTCTTAAAATGTCGTAAAGTACCTTAAAGTTTGTCGGTTTTATACAGTATGTAAATAGACAATCCTATCTATGTTTGTAAGAAAAAGAGGAATGCTTTAAGAAAACTTTCGACTGCTTATATACGCGTTAAATGATTCAATACGACAGGGCAAATAAACCTTAACAGCATACCATTTAATACTATTATGTAATGTAATATGAAAGAAAAGGATACACAGAACATCTATGCATATTTGACCTTTAATGGGAACTGCAAAGAGGCGATGACTTTTTACAAACACTGTTTAGGAGGTAAACTGGTTTTGCAAACTATCAGGGAATGCCCTCTTTCTAAGAATCTCCCTGAGGATATAAAAAATATTGTCTTACATGCTACTTTAACTAACGAAAATTTTGTTCTTATTGGCACCGATTTGGTTGAAGAAGAAGGCCTGGTCAAAGGAAATTCACTTTCGTTGATGCTTTATTGTTCCAGTGAGGAAAATATTAAATCTTATTTTAACAAGCTTTCTGTAGGTGGCCGGCAGACACAGCCTTTAATCCGCAACCACTATGGCATATTATTTGGGAACCTTGTAGATAGGTATGGCAATCACTGGTTATTAAATTGTAACCCAAAATAACTATGCATATAGCGGTATCAGTGATATGTGGTGTTATTCTTAATGCTTCGCTTTAAGTCAATATCTTGAGAATGTTTATCTAGTATCCATTTAGTATTCCTGTGACCTTAAAAAGTTATCGAGGCTTTCATCTTTTAATAATTCGAGTTTCTGCTTAATTCGATATCGGGCCATCCGGATACTCTTTGGTTCTATGCCTAATCTAGCAGACACTTCTTTATTCGACAGTCCCATCAGTATATAAGAACAATATTTAAGGTCCAATCGAGTAAGCGTGTTATGAGCCTTCTGTTGTAATCGCTCAAAAAAAACGGGATTGATTTCAAAAAAATCGGTCTTATGTGTTTCAAAATTTTTATCCATTCTCTTGTGCTGATTAACAATTCGTTTAATTTGCTCATCTACAGACAAATGGCTATGATTTGTGACTTTATCTGATAACAATTCAAGCAGTTCGTTCTTCTCTTCAATCTGTAGTGTACCGGCCAGCAATTCTTTCTGTAACCGCTCTTGTCGTTCCTTTAATAAAGCTTGTTCTGTTTGTAAACGAGCGGCTTCCTCCGCTTGCAAGTTTGCTTGGAGAATTGCCTCCTGCTTTTCAAATGCCAATTGACGTGACTCCGCCTCTTTTAATTTTGACTGTAATTTAGCTTCCTGCTTTTCTTTATCTATCAATTCTTGCTTACGGAGGGAGGCTTTTAACTTATAATTGTAAGAACTAAGCAGTAATAGCAGCACAAGTATTCCAGTTCCTCCCATCGCCAAGTAGAAAATATTCATTTTTCTATTAAAAGACGCCTGTTGCTGCAGATTTATAATTTCCTGCTCCTTTTTTTCCGATTGATATTGCGCATCTATCCTTTGAATAGTAGCCATCTTTTCCTGATCAAAAGCTTCTTTATTATATTGTATATACTTTTTCAAATAATTAAGCGCATTTGTTCGATCACCTTTTTTTTCGGCTATGCGTGATAGTGCAAGATAAAGTCGTGCTTTTGTAACGGCCATTTTCATTATATCCCCATCTATTTGACTTAGGCCTTCTAACAATATTCTTTCCGCATCATCAAATTTTCCTTCCTGAATGGCGTATTCACTAAGAATACCATAACAATTTAATATCACCTCATTAAGATTAGTCTTTTTTGCGATACTAATAGCTATATCAATATATTTTGTAGCACTATCTTTAAAAGAATAAGGAAAGAACTGAAAATAGATATTTGCGGTGTTAAGGGCCGCGGCAGCTGTATTACTTTTCACAAATAAACGCCCTTCCTGCGTTACAGAAAGATCAAGTGACCGCTTATTAAAAATCAATGCCGAATCGAGCATTCGTCTGTTGCTAGTATCAACTTTAAACTGGTCTAAGTAGCTATGACCAAGCGTGTAGTATGCCGTATTAAGGTTATCAACTTCTCCGCTTTTTATGGCAGTTTGGTAACAGAGTTTGGCGTATTCTTTTTGCTTAATAGGATCATTTCCATATCCATAAAGACTAGCCATATAATGATAAATATAGCTTTCATAGCTATAAGCCTTTTCACCATTGAGGAAATCTAATGCCTTTAATAAATCGACAATAGATTTGTCATTCTCCCCATTTACCAGATCTAGCCATCCACTTCTAAACCATACAAATCCCTTCGCTATGCGATCTTTTGTTCGAGAAGCATAGTAATGAGCACTGTCTAAACTTTCTTGAGCATGCTTCATGTCATTTTGTTGCACATAAAGATGAGTAAGCGTAGCATAAGTAATGGCTTTGCTTTTACCGTCCTTTAAATTGGCACTGATTCGCAAGGCCTCATTCGCTTGTTTAAAAGATTCCTTCAAATTCTCCTCAAAGTTGGCCCGCGCAAGTTTACATAATACAACAACGCTGTCCTCTCTTGAAAGATTAGTTTGTATCAATACATCTTTAAGAGAATCAATATAGATTTTCTGCGCTTCAACTTTTTCAAAATGAAAAAAGATGAAAAGGCTCAATGATAACAACAACTTAAAATGAAACTGCATAACATCAAAAGTAGTAAAAAGATGTACTTCTTAAAACCACTCATTTAATTAACAAACTGAAATAAAACAAATTAGACAATTTCAGTAGACGCTTTGTAGACTCGCATAATAAAAAAAGTAGCTTGTCTGTAGCTACTCTATCCTTGATAGAGGTAGCTCCCTAGCATTACCTTTGTACAAACTACCATAGCTCCAATTCCGGCCGCATAACTAATATTAAAATTCGAATTGAATTATTTGACAATTTTAATAATTACATGACAATGAAGAAAATTTGCAAAAAAAGCTTAGTGAATATCGTACTTTTTACCTGGACCGCTTGTAATATAGGCTCCAGTATAGACAAACAACATTTCACTGAGATAAATCGACGTTATAATGGATTACGACGTGATAACTATCAATTATTACTAAACACGCTTCTCATAAAAAATAATGAGATTGATCGCAGTGAGAAATTATCGCTTGTGCCTTATAATGTAAACAGACTAACAGATAAAGACTACTTTGTCGCTCCAGATATCAAAATCAAGAAAACAAGATATAACGCTACTTTCAACAAAAGATCCTACTAATGATAACATTCGCCATATCAGTATGCGTGCCTACCTGCTTTAAGGGGCTTACAAGTCATAGAATGGAACTCTTCGCTTAATTAAACGACCTATAAATAGTCCGAAAATTCACGTGGGATACCTTGTCAACCTATAAAAAAAGCAACAGATATACACAACAAATCCAACCATATGAACAGTTTTTGTCATTCATACATTTATGGCCTATAATTTGCTTATACTCAATAAACAAGGAGTACAAATACTTCAAATGATATCATGAACCTGGCATGATTTAAAATAATTGTTAAGCACGCAGGGTAACGATTATTTTAATTATCAAAGGCTCCATCTGACCATTAGAAGCAAAAAATAAACAGATGAAAAAACTAATATATGTGTTGGAAGATGATGAGGATATAAGAGATATATTATCAATTTTTTTCTCGGATTTTGATTTAGAGGTAAAAACCTTTGAAGATATTAAAGGCTTTAAAGAGGTCATGGAGACGTCTATCCCAGATTTATATATACTAGATATTAATTTGCCCGATGGCAGCGGTTTAGATTTAGCAGACTGCATTGCTACAAAAGATTCTACAAGAAATATTCCTATTTTACTTATGTCTGCGCATATGGACACGCAAGAGATAAGCGATTCAAAATTCATTAAAGGATTTATTCAAAAGCCTTTTGATCTATATTTCATGAAAGATAAGGTTATGGAATTGCTAACGGCATCCTAATTGGCTTATCTAAATGGTACGAGCATGCTGCAGGCACAAATAACAGCAATATAAGTAGGATCTCGTACCGAATTTCTGGAAACACGGAAAAATAGACAACAAAAAAGCTATTTTATAGGGCATTTTTATAACTTTGATATACTAAAGTAGATTCTTTTATATAATGAAACACCTATTCCTCTTTTTTTTCGTACTTTTTATAATTCTAAATGCTAGTGCTCAGTCAACCCAGAAACCTCCCTTACATGGTAAAAACTGGATGGCCATCACAGGGAAGCCTTTAGCTGCAACCGCGGGTTCAATGATTTTTCAAAAAGGAGGAAACGCTATTGATGCTGCTTGCGCTATGCTCGCGGCAACTTGTACAATGTGGGATGTATTGAGCTGGGGAGGCGAAACACAAGCACTTATTTATAACCCTAAACTTAAGAGAGTTATTGCCATTAACGCTTTAGGTGTAGCTCCCTCAGGAGCAACAGTAAACTTCTTCAAAAATAAAGGTTATGAATTTCCTCCCGAATACGGTCCGCTTGCCGCGGTAACGCCCGGTACAGCTGGTGGACTTTGCTATATGCTTGCCAAGTATGGAAAACTAAGCTTAAAAGAGGTACTTGCGCCTGCTATGGAAATGGCCGCAGGCTATCCAATTGATGGTCAAACAGCAAACAGCATCGAACGTAATAAAGAAAAGATAAAAGCATGGCCCTATAGTAAAGCAGTTTTTCTCCCTCATTTAGGTCAGGAAAGAGAGGCACCTATTGCTGGAGAAATTTTCAAGCAACCCGAGCTATTAGCCACACTAAATAAATTAGTTGAAGCTGAACAAGAAGCATTAAAAAAGGGTGAAAGTAGAGAAAAAGCTATCCATGCTGCTTATAATCGCTTTTATAAAGGAGACATCGCAAAAGAATTCGTTCGAGGTTCTAAAGAACAAGGAGGATTAATTACTTTAGAAGACCTTGCTAACTGGAGCCCCATTGAAGAAGAACCTCTACATGTTAATTATAAGGGAGTAGATGTTTATAAATTGCAAGAATGGACACAAGGTCCTGCCTTATTACAAAGCTTAAATATACTTGAGAACTTTGATCTCAAAGGAATGCAATATAATTCAGCCGACTATATTCATACCTTATATCAAACAATGAACTTGGCTTTTGCAGATCGAGATTTCTATTATGGCGATCCATACTTCAGTCCGCGCCCACCAATTAAAGGTTTACTTAATAAACAATATGCAAAGGAACGTGCCTTGCGTATCTCCCCAAATAAAAATGCCGTACTAGTCCAGCCAGGCGACCCCTACCCTTTTGAAGGACGAGCAAATCCTTTTATGAAGCTTCTGAAAAGAAGGTCCCTATTGACTGACACATCGCAAACGAAAGAAAATAGAGAATTTGTTCCTAAACATGATGCTACAAATAGATCAGCGTCAATTAATAACTTAACAAATGATGATAGTTTATATCATGACCGCTTATGGAGAGGAACAACCAGTGTAGTAGCCGCCGATAAAGAGGGATGGCTCATAGCAATAACCCCGAGTGGCGGTTGGATCCCTGCCTGTATTGCCGGAAATACAGGAATTGGCATGAGTCAGCGTTTACAGAGTTTTGTGCTCGATTCAACTATAAGTCCATTCAATGTTTTAGCACCCGGAAAAAGGCCACGCGTCACACTTACACCGTCTTTGGCCTTAAAAAATGGTTTGCCGCATTTGGCCTTCGCCGTGCAGGGGGGCGATACACAAGATCAAAATCTCTTACAATTTTTCTTAAATATGGAAGAATTTGGCATGACTGTTCAACAGGCGAGCGAGGCAGCAAATATCAACAGCAATCAGCTTTGGCTTTCATTGGGCGGAACGGCTATTCGAGATCGGATTCCAAAACCTGGAGACATTCTATTAAATGACAAAACTCCAGACCATGTAAGAACTGCTCTAAAGCGGAAGGGTTATAATATAAGCTTTGGGGAGCGCACCAGTGGTCCGATAAATGCTATCTTTGTGGATCAGGAACATGGCACCTTTTGGGGGGGTAGTAGTAATCATGGAGAAGATTATGGTATTGGCTGGTAACATCTTTTAATCCTGTATTATAGATTTTATGATTAAAAAGAGAATTATTATTGGCATAAGTGGGGCAACAGGAATTCAATATGGTATTAAAGCATTAGAATTACTTCGTGAACTTCATGTAGAGACACACGTCATCATAAGCAAAGCAGCAGAATTAGTAAGAAGTTACGAAACAAACTACAAACATGACACTATTGTTTCATTGGCAGATAAAGTTTATGCTTTAGCTGATGTTGGGGCAGCCATTTCAAGCGGTTCTTTTAAAACAATGGGCATGCTAATAGCTCCTTGCTCAGTAAAAACGATGTCAGAAATAGCCACCGGCGTTACAAGCTCTTTAATGTCTAGAGCCGCTGACGTCACTTTAAAGGAACGTCGAAAATTAGTGCTGCTTTTCCGCGAAACACCCCTACACGCTGGGCATATAAAAACGATGCTACAAATTACAGAAATGGGGGGAATAGTAATGCCTCCCGTACCTGCTTTTTATATGCAGCCACAATCAATAGATGAGATGGTTAGGCATACAGTAGCAAGAGCATTGGATTTATTTGGTTTTGATATTGATATACCGCGGTGGGAACAATAGTTAGACACTTGTAAATAGTCGCAATTAATCTCCTGTTGATTCTCTCACGATTAAACGAGATGGAATTTCTTTATGAATAGTTTTTTCAGAGCTTTTTCCTAATTTTAGGTCAACCAACAACCTATCGATGATTAATTTGGCCATTTCCTCCAACGGCTGTTCTACGGCTGTAATACCTGGCTGAAAAAGTCTTAAAACTTCATTATCATCAAATGCGATAACAGCTATTTCGGAAGGGATTTTTAATCCAAGATTCCGCATAACTTCTAAGCCGCCAACAGCGAGGTAGTTGGTAGCGAAGCAAATGCCATCCAATTTGGGATGTTTCTTTATAAAATTTTCAAAATCCGACTGAAGTCGATCCTTTCTGTTTTCATAGGGAATAGACAGTATATACTCTTTTAATTTTCGCTCTTTTATCAACCTCTTGTACCCCTCTAACCTGCTTATCATCTGTGTCTGCTTGGAATCAGTGGTAATCAATGCAATATTCTTTCTATTCTTTTCCGCCAGATGTTGACAAGCCTCATACATCGCCTGTTCGTTATTAATACCAATATAATGAGAATTAATAGCAGGAAGGAACCTGTCAAATAATACGACAGGTCTATTTTCTTCTTTTAATTGACTAATTTCTTCTTCGAGTTTTTCAGTCGGGCAAATAATGTAGCCATCTACTCCCCTGTCACGAAACATACGAATAAGTTCAAGTGCTTTATCCGATTGTCCATTTGTGCTACTATATATAATCTTATAGCCACCTTTGTAAGCCTGTTCCTCAATCAAAGAGGCAATTTGTGAAAAGAAAGGATTTCCTATATTTTCAACAATAAAGCCAATTGTATTGGTTTTACCTGTTACTAATCCTCGTGCTAAATAATTGGGAGTATATCCAACTTCTTTTACATAAGCCAATACCCGTTCAGTTACCTGCGCACTTATACGCATTTCCTCAGCTTTACCATTTAATATAAAAGATATGGTTGTATTTGATAGCCCTAGGGCTTTTGAAATATCTTTAATG
>DATMSZ010000371.1:0-4522 GCA_035565175.1 Pseudosphingobacterium sp. | reverse complement strand
TTATTTATTAATTCCATATTAAAAAATGAGTATCGACCATTGTGCCTGCCTCCCTTTTTCAATTAACTCACCCATCGGTTGCTTATTTAAGGTATCTAAGCATGTGCCCTGAATAGGAACGAGTTCATTACCAATGCACTTTCTAAAGGTACGCTAACTTTTTCCCTTGAAGAGACCTACAAAGAGCAGCCAACCGAGGAAATCCGCAATAAGCATGTAAGATCCTTTTCAACAACCCCTCCTCTATAACTCAGCAAAGTGTTCTAATGAATACCGGTAAACACCCGTCTATACCCCCTTGTTTTAACTACGAGCCAGTTTGCGGGCGGCATTATTATCTGTTAAAACGAGAAATCTTTCAACAAAGCTACAGCCTCCTTAGATAATGTTACCAGACCATTCCGATTTATCAGCATAATTTTATAGCCATTAAAACAAACATAGCAATATAATTTTCAAGGCCAAAGACTACAAATAGTTTTTCCTTCAACAATATTATAACTTGATGTGGCTTTTTCGAGTAATTTATCCGACAACCATTAAATAAAAAAACAGAACGAAACTAGTAAAAAAATCTTGTTTTAAAATGAATGAACAATTATCTCTTCACGCATCGGTCTATTACCATTGTAAAAAGCATAGGCAGTTTTTGGCTGCCTATGCGAAAAGAAAAACAATGGACTGCTAGTGTGTATTAAAGAATTTTAACTATCTAATATTAGTTTTTTCATCTTCATCATGCTGATATTCGTCTATAATATCTCTATAACTGATTGCTATTAAATGTGCTGCAGAAGGTTTTTCTGTAAGCGTATCGTTATACTTTGGTTGTACTTCATCAAGGTCTATTCCTTCAAATTTATAAATACCATAATTTATTTCCCGTTCATGAGTAAAAAAAGACTGTTCTAGCTCCTGATCATCGCCGCTGATACAAATACCACGATAGCTTTCCAGGCCATCTGCAAAAAAGGAAAATCTATTTGGTGGGACGTTATTGAGTAGTTCATGAATAAAATAAGCTTCGCACTGCGGAAATTCCAAGCAATCCCTAAAGAATCTATTGAACCACTTCACCTGTTCTTCATTGTTTTTCTCCTCACTGTGCCCTGAAAACCATCTTGAATTGGATTCCGTGATCCAAATAGGCCGTCCAAATTCTTGATATAGTTTGGGCAATACATCTTCCCATCCAAATCTAACACGCGCGGCATTTGGCATCTCATCGTACCAATGCCATCCGCAGATATCTATTGTTGGCGCCGCCTGGAAGACCTCATGCGCCCAATAGGTTGGATAAAAACCTGCCGTATTAAATATAGTTTTTATGTCTGGGCGAATGGATTTCAACCCCTCTTCCATACCTTTCACGTACTCTCTACATATGGCTAATCTTGTTAAGTTGTAATCGGCGGCTTTCGTGCCAAGTTCGCCGCGATATAATAAGTTTCTGAACAGCTCCCATTCGTTCCCTAGTTCGCAGTGCGAAAAGAGGTGCCCATACCGCTCTGCCACACCCGCCATTTTGTTAAATCCATGCCGGTACGCACCGTTCAGGTCGTGATTTGACTGAAATGACTCGCTCCGATCATAAAAACAGGGAAGCACTTTTATGCCGGCTGCACTACATTTGCTTATAACCGAAAGGAATGCCTGATGTGATGTAGCCTGTCCATAATCGTTTGTTTGTACATCAATGCGGTACCACTGGACGCCCAATTCTACCATCAATTCTATCTGACGGTCTATCGTAACACCGCGAACCATACTACTGTTTCCGTTATAGGGTATGGTATTAACAGGATGCCCATTGATACCAAAGATGAAATCCTTCTCTCCTTTCAAGCGGCTCACCAATGACTTTTCTTTTATGGTACCCCGATAATCAGGCTGCGCGGCACCAAGATCTATGCTGTTAAATTTATAAACACCAAAATGCCTTTCTATCTCTGTGCCAGAAGGGTGCCCCTTTGGAGGCATGTTATCCAACAACTCATCAATAAAATAGGCGTGACAATGGCGATAATCTTTACAGTCTCTCGAAAATTTATTAAACCATAAAACCTGATCCTGTTCGTTCTCTTCATCTGATTTTGAGGCGCTCCATTTCGAATTGGATTTGGTTATCCATATAGGGCGGTGGAACTCTTTAAATATTTCTGGCAGCACATCTCCCCATCCAAAAGCAGCTTGCGCAGCTCCAGGCATATCTGCATACCAATGCCATCCGCAAATATCTATGGATGGCACGACGGAAAACGCCTGCTTTGCCCAGTAGAGGGGAAAGAATCCGGAGGTGTTAAAAATTGTCTTAATATCAGGCCGGACAGATTTAAGACCATCTTCCATCCCCCTCAGGTAATCTAAACATACAGCCAATCTACTCATATGATAGTGACCGGAAAGGTGGCCCGAACCTCTCCCATTCAGCAACCCCCTTATCAACTCCCATTTATTTCCCAGCTCACAATGGGTAAACAGGTCACCGTATTTTTCCGCTACACCACGCATTTTTGTGAATGCATTCCTATAAGCGCCATGGGCATCGTTGCTTGCCTGAAAGGCTTCACTGTTGTCATAAAAGACTGGCAAAACATTGATTCCCGATTCATTACACCTTCTAATAACAGACCTAAAAGCTGCATCTGCATTGGCCTCACCACGGTTATTGGTGTGTACGTCTATTCTGTACCAGCTAATCCCCAACTCAACCATCCTATCGACTTGATCCTGCGCAGTAATGCCCGGCACGGTACTGCTATTGGCATTATACGGGATGCTACTAAGTGGGTGCCCATTCATTCCTAGTATAAAATTTTTCCTTTTCATTTAGAATAATATTAAATATTTATTTTCAATTAGTAACAAAGTAACATCAGTAAATTATTAAGGAAGTCTATCGATCTTTTTCGATCTATTAGACACATCCACTCACACAGGGCACTTATTTCTATTCTGCTTAGGTTAACAACATCCTCGAATTCGTTCTTAACCACTTTGAATCATCTACAGCATTTTTTTACTAATTTATAACAGTTTGCTTGAAAAAACAGGCTTCTACTGAGTTCCTCATTCAAATTGTTCACCTAAAAACATTTTTACCTAGCTCGCCGCATCAGTACGGGAAAGAATTAGTAAAGCAGAACAATTAATAGGGAAGTAATGTATACTTATACATCAATTAAATGTACAACACTTCAAAAAACGCAACAAATTGGTTATAGACGTTTGAATTTATACCTTTAATTATCCACACAGGCAGACACACATACTTTCTCTTATCCAGAAATAAAGAAATGTGAGATTTTAAGCAGATTCATTTATTGCTCAATAGAAAATCAAGTACCTCACTATCAACAATGGTGTTTGGACATCGAAATTTATTTTATCACACGGCAATGAAAACCTAAATTTTGATTATAGGTTCATCCACAATGCGCGCTTTAGTGTTCCAATTTGTGAAATTTATAGCCGAAGAAGATTTGTTAAAAGATCTAAAAGTTAAGCTATTAAAGGAAGGTCGGCCAACCGTTTATATACTGTAAGAATTGCCTGCAGCCGTTTCGTCGCAAATGAGTACAAAATCAGTGTTTCCACACTTATCAGGCATTTTTAAAAGTGCGTAAGAGAAATGACTTGCTATTTATTGTAGGTAGCTTCCTAATTAAAGCATATATTTGCTTACTGAATCGCTATCTTAAATTGGTTAATTACGCCGCGCTAGTTTGTTGACAAACGATGTTTAAACAGGCTAATGTCCTTTTTGAGTAGGCCTCTAGCTCACTTTTGTGGTAATGAATACCATTATAAAGTATCGTTAATGTTAACAACCAGCTCCCGATTACTAGGATAGACGATACAAGCTGTGGCCCTGCCAAATAAAAAACATAGCAGGCAAACACGATCAGGAAAATCAGAAGTGCCAAAAGCCAATTTTTTATAAAACTTTCAGAAAAGGGTTCGATTGTGCAACTAATGGTAGTGCCTGTGCCCGTTGTTCTAAGTTTAAAATAAACTGCCCCTAAGCCTCGCAGGCTCTCAAATATGGACAAATTCCGCTCTACTCTTATGCAGTCGTAGCAGATAGTCAATGTGCCACGGTCATCATACCCTTCTTTTTCACAGATACTATCAAAAACTTCACTTATCGACAATTCCGTATAAACCTCATAATTGTTTGTATTATTTAGATTTTTCATGGTCTTTTATATATTGCTTTACTGACACCCTTACCACAAAAGTAGTCTATTCTCTTCATTAATAGGGCCGTAATAAGATTTAAAACTTTTAATAAAAGACCAGTTTTAGCTAACTAAAATTGTCTATAACTACACGTTTAAACATATAATCAACAAGACTCTATCAATAATCCCGAAAACACTATATTCACATCATTCTCAACAATCACACACCACTAATGATATCGCCAGTCTTAATTATTCTTTTTAAAAGCCCTTTATCTTTTAACAATGCTTTTCTTTCAAAGGTTTGCATAAAAATAAGCTGATTTCAAAGGAAACCT
>DATMSZ010000370.1:0-21606 GCA_035565175.1 Pseudosphingobacterium sp. | reverse complement strand
GCAGTATGGTGCGCTTGTAATACCTTAAAAATTAAGTTTTTATTTGTTTGTTTATTGATTTTCTGAGTGGTGGTGAAAATTATATTGATTCATGGAATTGTTTTTGTGTTCTACGATAAACTCTATTTGATTTCAATTATGCGCAGATTTTCTATCGCTTTTTTATTGTTTGTTACTCCTTTTTTCTGTCTTGCACAGACAGTTAATTTTCCTCAAAGTCCCCTAGACGCTAAGTTTGTGACCAGCGATCTTCCAAATTTTTGGAAAGCTTTTGATTCGGTAGGTCTCGGCAAAGCCAATCCTTTCGATCGCTATATTGCACAGGGTACGAAGGGTGTTCGAGGCTTTGTGCCTAATAGGATCCTATCGGCGGATTCGCTGCTCAGTATGGTGAAAAGAAAACGAGAAACGTATGAGGGCTTTCGCGATATCGAAAAACGTATTAAGGAAAAAGAAAAGGAAACCTTATCCTATTTCTATGCGTTGGAATACTGGTACCCAGACGCCATATATCCACCTGTGTACTTCGTTTTTGGACGTTTTAATAGTGGTGGAACTACTTGTGAGGACGGGTTAATCGTCGGTGCCGAAAAGCTTACGGATTTGGATCGCTTGCCTAACACGGTAGTGCATGAGTCGATACATTTCCAGCAGAAATGGCCAAGCGATTCACCTACACTACTGCAGCAATGCATACTCGAGGGATCGGCAGATTTTATGGCCGAATTGTTAACTGGTAGATCGGCCAACGAGAAGGCCTATGCTTATGGGGATAAACATGAAAATGCACTGAAAAAGGAGTTTCTCACGCGCATGGATGGAGAGGATTACCAGGACTGGCTATATGGAACCTCCGGAAAAGACGATAGACCAAATGACCTTGGCTACTGGATAGGGTTTAAAATAGTGAAAGCTTATTTTGATAAGGCAGTTGATAAACACCAAGCCGTAAAGGACATCTTAACGGTGAAAGACTATCATGCGCTGCTGAAAGCTAGTGCTTACTTTTCTAAGTAAGCAGTAGTGCAACATAATTTTTAAACATCACAACGTAATTTTTAGACCTCCGTTTATCACAAATCCATCCAAAGGAGCGTAAATGTCCCGAAAGGTTGGCTGGTTAAGCGGACCGGTATATATCGTGTCGAACCTCGTTTGCCGGGTGTCGGTGAAGTTTTCGAAATTTAGAAACACTGAAAATTGCTCCCATAGTTTTTCGGCCATAAAACCACAGATCCAGTAGGGTTTCCCTGTTAAACCATCGTTGAGTGCTTGCCGGCTATAGTAGTAGGCTTCTAAACCTAATTTCCATTTTTCCTCTACTTCATACATCAAGACGTTGTTCAATCGATGTTTTGCTGTCAACGGATTGGGACGTTTACTGCCGCCTTCATCTAGTTGTGCATCGGTATAGGTATAACCGATAAACAATTTAAAATCGCCATAGCCCAATTTTAAGTTGGTTTCACCACCTTTCGTGTCCACATAACCATGGCTGTTCACTAGCTGGTAAAGGTTTGCGTCAGTTCGGTTCATGAGCAGTGGGTCATTAATCCGCGTATAGAAAAATAGCTGATTGATACTCAGGCTCAGATTATCGAACAGAGCAGTTTGATAATTTACGTCAAAGTTGGCACCATATGATTTTTCCAGTTTATTGGCATCGGCACTAATTGGGAGGACAGACCTGAATTGGATGCGTTCGGTTTCTTCCGTGAAGATCGTGGGTGTTTTGTAACCCATGCCACCACCTAACCGGGAAGTGAAGCTTGGAGAAATCTGAAACAATGCCGAGGCCCGCGGGAGAAATATAAAGCCGTAATCAACCACGTAGTCGCCGCGTAGACCTATTTCTGTTTGAAGTAGCTTGCTCAGATTCCAGGTGTGCTGTAAAAAACCACCTACAGTATTCTGCTCATAATTTCGCTTGGGAAAAGCCTCTTTGGGGTGCTCTTTAAAATTGTCGGTATATAGATTTAGTCCGCCTACCCAATCGCTTTTCTCTCCATTCTGATTGTAGGTGATCTCAGAATAACTGGACCATTGCCGTCCGTCGAAAATATAATCGGGAATGGTCATTGTCCTCTTGAAATAGTTAACTGAATTCTTAACGATAAGGTTATTGTTTTCGGTAAAATGATGATTCAATGAAAGCTGGGTGGAGAATCTATTACTGTTGTTTTTCTCGAAGTAACTATGCCTTTCATCACCCTTTCCTTTGATCCATTGGATATCACCGCCTGTTCGATTTTCAAAGGTCGTGTTCACACCGAAATCCAGAGTGGTGTTGGGACTGAAATATACAAATAGCTTAGGGTTGAGCACATAACGTGCTGTTTTTGGTATAGCGGTAAAGCCCGTGGTAGAGGGGTCGTATGCCCTGCTGCTGTTTCTGGAGGCAAACAGGGTTAAGCCTAGCTTACCGAATTTTTGTCCGAAGAAACCATTTAGATCCACTCCGCCGGCAGAGGTGCCGTTTAGTAAAAAACGTAATTCGCGTGCTTCGCTCGGGGTCTTTGAAATAAGGTTTACCAAACCGGCAATGGCCCCACCGCCGTATAGCGTGGAGGAAGCTCCCTTGATAACTTCCACTTGCTTAAGGTCTAAAGGTGGTGTCTGCAAAAGACCAAGGCCACCGGAGAATCCGGCATAAAGCGGGAAACCATCTTTAAGTAACTGTGTATATCGTCCGTCAAGTCCCTGGATACGGATGCTAGCATTGGCCGAAGTAGCCGAAACCTGTTGGGTTTGTATGCCTGTACTTTCGTTAAGCAGCATACGGATGTCACCGGGTTTCATGTTGGCTTTTTCTTCCAATTCCTCACCGCCGATAAACTCAACTCGAGTGGGAATACGTTGGATAGTACGGGTACTGCGAGTAGAAGAAATAATTACTTCTTCCATTTCTTCACCGGAAGGCTCCAACAGGATGGTAATGGTTTCATTTTGGCGAGGAAAGTTTAGCGATGTGCGGTGCTCCCCATATCCAACAAAACTGACTACTACGACTTGTTGACCACTCGGGATGCCGGTGATGCGAATGATACCTTCTCCATTGGATTGAGCTTGTCGGCCCAACCCTTCTAAAAGGAGGGTAGCACCGGTTAATGGTTGTTTGCTTTCGGCATCTTTAATAACTGCCGTCAGCGTATTTTGAGCCAGAGATAGTTTGCATAGGCATAAAAATAATGCTGTAGTTAGAATTTCTTTCATGAAAATTTGTTGTAACGATAAATAACCAATTAACCTTACACATGGAAAGGTTTGCATTCGCTAAACTGTTCCCTACCGCATGGGATGGCCAATAGGGATAGAATGTATATAGAAAAGAGATAGATGGCCCATTTCATAGGGACAAATATATAAATTCAATCGATACGAAGCTAAAGCCCGGCTAGTGTTCTAATTTCTTTTGTCATAAATGCTCCTGTCAATATACAAAATGACTTTTTTTGAATGATGATTTCCAAATAGGTATATTTAGACAAAATTTATAGAACACCTCGGGTAGTGGTTTCTTTAACAAAAAATTAAAATGCTAGTGAAAAGAAGCCTGATCTTCTTTAAAATCTTCGCGGTGGTGGGAATGTTCTTAATTGGCAGCATTCCCTTAGCTGGTCAAGATGCTGAAATGCGGTCCTTTCCCTTATCTTTTTCAATGACTAAGGGTTCTCAAGATGCGCTTATTCTTTATATCACGGGTGATGGGGGATTGAACTCCTTTAATAGGTCTTTGATCCAAGCCTTTGAAAAAAAACAATACGGTGTGGTTACCCTCGATAGCCGTAAATACTTTTGGAACCAAAAGGAGCCCGTTGGATTTGCCAACGATGTCGAGAAAATTGCGTTACATTATATGAAAGCATGGAAGAAATCTTCACTTGTTATTGTTGGGTACTCATTTGGTGCGGATGTTGCAGCTTTTCTTTCCAGTCGCTTATCGAATACGCTTCGAACTAAAATAAGATCGATGATGTTGTTGTCGCCTTCTTCTAGTACCGATTTTGTCATTCGTTTAAGTGATCTTCTGGCTGAAAACGATAACGCAAGCAGAAAATATAAAATCGAACCGGAAATAAAGAAAAACACATTACCACTAACATGCATTTTTGGGGAAGAAGAGCACCTCTTCCTGAAGAATAAATTGAAGACCATGGCCAATATTACAGTATATGACCTTCCGGGAAACCATCAATATGGAAAAAACTATCCATTACTTTTAGAAAAGATGAATCTTTAGCGCTATTATAAACTATTTATTTGCGTTTATCACGAAGGTGAATGCGTTTATATTCCAAAGGTGTCACACCCTTTTGCTTTTTAAAGTGCCTATAAAAATTAGAAACATTGTTAAATCCGCATTCGAAACAGATCACTTCAGTAGGTAAAAGGTTTTCAATCAACATACGGCAGGCATGGCTCACGCGTATTTCAATTAAAAAATCATAATAACTCTTTCGAGTCATCATTTTGAAATACCGACAAAAAGAGGTAACACTCAAATTGCTGATAGCGGCGATTTCCTGTAGTTTAATTTCCGATTTGTAATTGCTGAAGGTATGTGTATATACCCTGTTTAATCGGATAGTATCGGCCTCATTCGGAGAGTTAAACGCATGGTATTGGCTGGTAATCAATTTATATTCATCGCTCTCCGAAAGAGTTTTGAGTATGGAAAGCAGTAGAATAACCCGCTCAAGACCTTCAGCAGTTGCAGCCTCATGCATTAACTTCGCTACCTGTTGTTTTGTTTCACCATAGAAGAGCATGCCGCTCTTTGCGGTTTCATATAATTTCGGAATCATGTAGGCTTCTGGAATGTTGATCCATTCTTTCCCCATATAGTCTGGGAGAAATTGTATCACAATAGCCTCGATATTTAAATCTGGATTTTGCTGAAAATATTCTTCGCGACAGCGCCAGGCGTGCGGTAAATTTTGGCCTAATAGAATGATTTCACCCGATGAGAAATTGTCAATGTTATCGCCTATAAAACGTAAGCCTTCTCCTCTGATATTGTAATGTAATTCCAGCTCGGGGTGATAGTGCCAAACATTACCGAAATTGGGCATGACATCGTGCTTAATATTGTACGAACTTTCCAGCTTTACGGGTATCTTTTTTAAACGGGGTTTCATTATATATTGTTTGTAAGCTATGGTTTTCTACCATCTATTTTAAGACGGATAGGCAAACCGTTTTAGTTCACTTTTTATAAATCGCTCCTTTAGGTTCTATAGAGGAGTTTTTGGTCGGTTAACGATCGTTTTATAACATGATTTCTCCAAAAGTAAAATATTTATATTTTCAATGCAAATATTGTATAGTATGAAGGGAAAATCGTATAACAAAATCGATTTAACGGATCCTATATTTGGATTTCATTTATAGCCTATCGGCCTGCTTTGCCATGCCACTAGTTTATGTTCACTTAATTAAAGAGAGACTGATAATTGCGCGTTCATGATGACAGTTACAAGAGAGATAAGTATTAACTTTCCAGGTAAGATCAATTTCGGAAACGGATGCTTAATGGAAATAGCTTCCAATATTCAATCAATGGGCCTTAAGAATCTGTTGATTATTAGCATAGTTCCTTTGCTGCCTAAATTAAACAATTTAATTGATAGCTTGGAAAAAGAGGGTGTCCAAATTTTTGTGAATACGGAGATCGAGCAGGAACCATCATTTTTAGATTTTGACAACTTAATACAACAATACATCGATAAAGATATTGATGGCGTTATTGGGATTGGTGGCGGGAGCGTATTAGATATTGCAAAATTGGCGGCTGTACAATTAAAAAGCGACCAAAAGTTGGAAGATATTGTGGGAAAAAATCTGATTCATAACAGGCGTCTTAAGCTAATCTGTGTTCCCACTACAGCTGGTACAGGAAGTGAGGCTTCTCCTAATGCTATTTTGATCGATCCGGTGGATCATCAAAAGAAAGGTATTATAAGTCCCTATCTTGTGCCCGACCTGGTCTGCGTAGATCCGCTTTTAACATGTAGTGTGCCGCCATCGGTAACGGCTGCTACAGGGCTTGATGCACTCACACATTGTCTGGAAGCCTATACCAATAAATTTGCACATCCTTTTATTGATATCTATGCGCTGGAAGGCGTAAAATTGATTGCCGCCAACCTGGTCAATGCGGTAGATAATGGCGACAATGAGCATGCACGTTATCAGGTAGCGATGGGTAGTTTATTTGGTGGCATCTGTTTAGGGCCTGTAAATACAGCTGCTGTACATGCGCTGGCATATCCCTTGGGTACGCGTTTCCATATTGCGCATGGCTTATCTAATGCCTTGCTTTTACCACATGTGATGGCCTATAATATTCCCTCATCTCCTAAGCGATATGCAGACATTGCGATAGCGATGGGCTGCGAAAAAGGAACTAATGATACTGACACCGCACTGGCGGGTGTTGAAAAGGTCAAACAAATTATCAACGATTGCAAACTTCCCAGCAAATTGAGAGATTTACATATTCCAGAAGATTCCATTTCCGAAATGGCCGACGATGCGATGAAAATCACCAGATTGCTGGTGAATAATCCGAGAGAAGTGGCCATACTAGATGCCGTAGCCATTTACCAAGCCGCCTATTAGTCGTTCAATAACCTAAAACAACATAAGCAGTGGTATGAAATGCCCTTGTAGACAGAAAAAACGAAAAAAAAATTACGTTACGAATGAAAATAAAAAAGAAATATCATGGTACAATTGTTCCCTTAGTTACGCCAATTAATGAGAAATTCCAGCTCGATAAAGAAGCTATTGGTCGGATGTTAGAGAATTTAAAACAATTTGACGCATCTCCTTTTATATTGGGCACTACAGGAGAATCAGCATTATTAAGTAATACATTAAAGTTGGAGTATCTGGAAACCGTTTCCGGTATCCGGTCGCCGGAACATAAATTGTATGTGGGTATCTCTTCCAATTCGATGAAGGAAACGATCGAGTTTTCTAAAAAGTGCTTTGACATGGGGGCTGATGCCGTGGTAGCGACGTTGCCCTTTTATTATAAATTATCTGAAAACCAGATTAAGGAATATTTTTTACAGTTGGCCGACCATGTCGGGGGGCCGATGGTTATCTACAATATCCCATCCACCACGCATATGTCTATACCGTTGAGCTTATTGGATGAGTTAAGCTATCATGAACATATTGTGGGTACGAAAGATTCGGAACGCTCGGAAGAACGTTTAAACGAATCGTTAACCCTATGGTCTGACAGACACGACTTTAGTCACCTATTGGGTTGGGCAGCCAAATCTACTTATGCCCTGATAAATGGTTGCGATGGCTTAGTGCCCAGCACCGGAAATCTTGCGCCTTCTATATATCACGGCATATATCAGGCCTTAGCCGAAGGAGCAGAAGAAAGGGCCTATAATTACCAAAGGCAGTCGGACCTGCTGGGCGACCTGTATCAAGCAGATAGAACCTTAGGAGAATCGCTTTGGGCGCTTAAAGTGCTGATGCAATCTGTTGGTTTGTGTGAACCTTATATGATGCCGCCATTACAAGGTCTTTCTAAGGAGGAAGTGAATGCATTAAAGGAATCCTTTCAGAAGCTTGTTAAAGAAGAAGGAATAAAACTGAATATATATAACCATGTCTGATAAGCCAATTATAGGAATTACAATGGGCGACCCAGCCAGTATTGGGCCTGAAATCGCCATAAAAGCGTTATTAACGGAAGAAATTTATCATATATGCCGTCCCATTTTGATAGGCAATGCGGCAGTGTTTCAGCAAATTATTGAAAAACTAAGCTTACCTGCTACCATTCATCCCATTCAGGATGTTCAACAGGCTAAATATATAGTTGGCCAACCGGATGTGTATGATTTGGGAAAGATCGATTTAAACGAGGTTAAATTTGGTGAGGTTTCTATCGCCGCGGGCGATGCGGCCTTCCAATCTGTTAAAAAGGTGATTGAATTGGCTATGGATGGTCAGGTGGCAGCAACAGTGACAGGGCCAATCAATAAAAAATCGATCAGTGAGGCGGGACATGCTTTCCCAGGACACACGGAGATTTATGCGCACTATACCAATACAAAGAAATATGCCATGCTATTGGTAGAAGAGCAGATGCGGGTGATTCACGTCTCTACACATGTTTCGTTACGGGAAGCTTGTGATTTAGTTAAAAAAGATCGAATATTGGAAGTAATTGAACTGCTTCATAACGGCTTGTTAAGCTTGAACGTAGAGAACCTTAAAATTGGCGTAGCAGGCCTCAATCCACATGCAGGTGATTCTGGTTTGTTTGGTACAGAAGATGATCAAGAGATTGCTCCTGCGGTAGAGGAAGCCCGTAAGCTAGGCTTTGATGTTGAAGGCCCTGTTCCTGCGGATACTTTGTTTTCAAAAGCAGCAACGGGTTATTATGGGGGGATAGTAGCAATGTACCACGATCAGGGACACATTCCATTTAAATTAACTGGATTTAAATGGAACCCGGAGAAAAAGCAGATGGATAGCGTAAAAGGCGTGAATATTACCATGGGTTTACCTATCATCCGTACATCGGTTGATCATGGTACGGCCTTTGAAATTGCAGGAAAAGGAATCGCAAGTCATGATGCGATGTTATTAGCTATCAAAGCAGCTACGCAATTGGCATTGAATAAGAGTTAAAACGAAATGATCATAGTAATTGCAGACGATCTGACAGGAGCCACCGAAATAGGAGGGATTGGTTTGCGTTATCAGCTTAATGTAGAAATAGCGAATCAATTGAATTCACCGGTAAAACGAGGCACCGATCTATTCATTGTCAATGCGGATACGAGATCCATGCCGTTTGAGGCGGCGATGGAACACCTGCGTAAACTATTGAACTGGGTGAGGCAGCTGCGTTATGCTTGTATATTTAAAAAAGTAGATTCAGTGCTTCGAGGCCATGTGTTGGCCGAAATCAATATGCAACTTACGGCCACCCAAACGAAACGTGCTCTGCTTCTTCCGGCAAATCCCCGTTTGGGTAGGACAATACATAATGGTAATTATTACATACACGGTAAGTTGATTCATGAAACCGACTTTGCCCGTGATCCGGAGTTTCCGGTGACAAATGCTAAGGTGCTCCATATGTTGCATGCAAAGGGAGATGTTAGCGTGCAAACCTGGAAACACTCGTTTCCACAAGAGGGTATTGTGTTGGGGGAGGCAAAGACGGAGGCCGATATGGAAGCATGGATGAGGAAAATGCCTGAAGGCACAACACTTGCCGGAGGATCCTCGTCATTTCACGCTTTTTTACAGCATATTTTGAAAAGAAAGCCAATGTCTGCGCAGGCTGCTGAGCAGTCGTTCGCTGGCTTTAAGAAGCCATTTTTATATGTTTGTGGAAGTACCTTTGAAGCAAGTGTGACAAGAATCAAAGAATGGGATGCTGCAGCGAAACCGGTATTTTATATTCCGCTACAACAGGTTGACGACGCTACTTTTGAAAAATGGATAAACCATTGGATGAAGGAAGTAACAAGTGCAATTTCGGTGCATAAAAATGCTATCATTGCATTCGATAATCAATCGCCTGCTACAGAAGTAGACGCGGCCTATTTACGGCTGATGATGGCAAAGACTATCAAGATTTTATTAAAGCAAGTGACCATTGAGGAGCTCGTGGTGGAAGGAGGGGCAACCGCCGGAGCGATATTGGAACAATTGCAAATATCAAAGTTGACACCATTGGAGGAATTGGCTCCTGGGGTCATTCGCTGCAGTATGAAAAGAGATCCAAAAATATGGATAACTTTAAAGCCGGGTAGTTACAACTGGTATATTGCTGTAGCATAAATACTAACTAAAAAAAATATTAAACGTTATGATAAATAAAACTGCACTAGGGGCGGTTGATTACGGTATAATTACAATAGTAATTATGATAACGCTTTACATGGGCCTTCGTTATGCAAAAAACCAAACTTCTACTCATACTTTTTTCTCAGCAAGAGGCAGAGTACCATCTTGGGCCATCGGTATATCGCTATTGGCTACCTTAATCAGTAGTGTAACCTTTTTAGGTTATCCAAGTGAAGGATACACATCCAATTGGATTTTGCTGGTACAAGGATTAATGGTGCCTGTTGTGTTATTGGTAAGTATCTGGTTTATTGTGCCTATGTACAGAAAGGTGATTGGCCTGAGTACGTATGAGTATTTCGAGAAAAGATTTGGTTCCTTCGCGCGGTATTATAGCTCCATCGCTTTCGTTTTGAGACAGTTTTCGGGTATGGGTACGGTATTGTACTTGTTGGCGGTTGCGTTAAGTAGTATGACGGGAGCCAATACCTTCCTTGTCATCGCCTGCACTGGTGCCGTTATCATTACCATCAATTTACTAGGCGGCTTGGAGGCTGTTATCTGGCTGGATGTTTTTCAAGGATTTATGCTTTTCTTAAGTGGCGTTATTTGTTTGGTGTTGATATTTTTTGCAGTTGATGGCGGAGCTAAACAGGTATGGCATATTGCGCAGACACATCACCGAACGGGTTTTGGTCCGTACACCATGGATTTTAAAAATCTTACTTTTATTGTGGTGGCCATTAATGGTTTATTTTATGGTATACAGAAATATGGTACAGATCAAACGGTTGTGCAACGTTACCTTACCGCAAAGACGGATAAAGGAGCTATTGGGGCATCGCTGTTAGGAATCTTACTGACCGTACCAATATGGGCATTGTTTATGTTTATCGGCACGGCACTTTTCGCTTACTATACACAAGAACCACTCCCGCCAACGATTAATGCCAACAGCGTGTTTCCATATTTTATTATGAGTGAGCTTCCTACCGGTGTGGTGGGCTTTGTACTGGCTGCTATGATTTCTGCGGCCATTTGTAGTTTAAGCGCCGATCTTAATTCCCTGGCGGCGGTAGGCGTGGAAGACTACTACAAGAAAATCAAGCCTGGCAAGTCGGATCGTACCTATCTGAAAAGTAGTAGATGGATGGTTGTATTTTCCGGTATTATGACGATAGCCCTTGGGTTTGTGTATGCTTACTTAGGCAGCGAGGGGATTTTGGGAGTGATATTTACACTATATGCTATTTTTTCTGGCGGTATTGTTGGTATCTTTCTTTTAGGCCTTTTCTCCGCGAGGGCCAATGAGAAGGGTGTTAATATCGCTATTATAACTTGTATACTTTTCACTGCTTATGCCTTACTTACCTCAATGGAGATTGGTGCCGGGGCCGAAAAGCACATCCTTTTGGACTTGGGAGAATACAATTTTACCCATCATAAATTAATGCTGGGGGTATATAGCCACATCGTGGTAATAGTAGTAGGATATGTAGCTAGCCTATTTTTTCCGAAACCTGCTATTAATGAAAATCTACTATATAGTGGCTGGTTAAGGGTAAGAAGAGAGGAGAAACAAACTCAAAAAAACGAGCAGCCTTTAAAAACAGGGCATAAAGATTACCAGGAAGTGAAATAAGCGATAGCTTTTGTCTCTCACTATAAACGTCCAGCTTTTAGAATGCTGGACGTCCTTATTTTAAAAATTACATCGCAAATGCCTTCTTAACAAAAAACGCAAGGCGAATTACTGAAACTTTAGACTTTTAGCGAGCCACGGAAAGCCCTGGCGGCATAGTAAGATTCTGCACCGTTATGATACAGAAAGACCGTATCATAGCGTCGATCACAAAAGAGGGCACCTCCGAGTTTTCTGATCTTACGCGGCGTTAGTATCCAGCTCGACGTTTTCAAGTCGAACGCCCCCAATTGCTGCAGTGCGCGATATTGTTCTTCTGTTAAAAGCTCGATGCCCATGGCTGATGCCACGTCGATAGCGCTATCTTTTGGTTTATGTTCTTTCCTGGAATCCAAGGCTTCTCGGTCGTAACAGAGGCTCCTGCGGTCTTTGGGGCTTTCTGCTGAACAATCATAGAAAATATATTCGTCCGTTTTTTTATCATAGGCAACCACGTCTGGCTCACCTCCTGTATTTTCCATCTCATGGAGTGACCATAGCTTTTTTTCGTTAGTGGGTTCATTCAACTTTGTTTCTATTTTAACCCATTCAAGACCTTCATGACGCTTCATGTTTTTCTCAAATCGGGTTTTCACAACGCTAAGTAGTTCTTCGCGTTGTGCTGGTGATAGCTCTTTTTTATTGTTGTTCATGCGATGTGTTTTTTATTTCTGATAATTGTTGGTCTTTTTTTGCATTCCTATTGAAGGATAACTTTAGGTATTTTTTTAATGATTCGAACGTTTCATTTGATGGTTTGACTATACAAATCCAATACATAGCACCATAAGTTGGATGAGGTAGTATGATATTTTCTTCTGTAAAATCAATTCCTAGGTCCATGTATGCTTCAAAACCTTTTTTATTGGTCATCCCACCAAACATAGTATTAAATGTTTCTTTGTCCAATCCTATGTTTAAACGAAAGAAACCCTCTCTGTTTAGATCAGACATATTATCGTATTCATTATCCTTGGTTACTATCGTTGCAAAGGGCTGTTTATCATGCTTGTCGCACATGAAAAATAAATCTCCATTTACTTCAACTAGATTAACGTTCTCAAAGTTCTGAAAAATGTACGTTTGGATTTCTTCAATAGTCATTCGCTTTATTTTAAATTGGTTACCACTATAACGGTTTCGGGCTTTGATCACTTTCATTGGCGTTCAAAGGAGAATCGGTATTGCAAATTTAGCAATGCTTCTGTCATTTGTTTAGTTCTATCGAAAAGTACTAATCATTTAATCCCTTTCCACTGAGTATCTGAGGTATATATTTTTCGATCCTTGAGGCTCGGGTTTTGGATTGTTTGGGTTGAGAAAAATGAAGAAGGTATGCACGTTGCCGTCCGGGTGTCAGGGACTCAAAAGCGGCTTTTAGCGTAGGAAGTTCCCTTAATTTTTTTTGAAATTCTTCAGGAACGGTGAACGCTTTAGTCTCTTTTAAATCCACTTTCAGTCCGGCTTTTTCCACTTCAATAGCTTCATGAATATAGGTTTTCAAGACAGGCACCAGCTCCACTATTTCCTGTATAGCGGTGAAGCGAATCTGGCGTGCCGCCTGCACACGCTCCGTTTGTTGAATGAGCACGCCATTGGCATCTTGTAACAAAGCGCCTTTGAAAAAAAGCAGTGCACAGTATTCTTTAAATGTATGTATTAAAACGATGTTTTTCCCTTGAAACGTGTAACAAGGCGTGCCCCATTTCAATTCTTCGGTTAGTCCGCAATCAAGAACAATCATTCTCAATTTTTTGATCTCGTCCTGCCACTTTTCCGTCTTATTAAAATAAAAATCGACTTTAGGATTCATGCGTTTATGATCTGTTTTTATTTGTCAGTTAGCATGCTAAGTTATTTATTTTCACCTTATAATTTCTAATCAGAAATCTTCATTTTATTCATTTATCAGAATAAAGGGAGATCATTTTTCGATCCGCAGGCCTGAAATACCAGGATACCGCGGTCAAGACAAGTAATAATGCCGGCCCAAAAAGCTCTTTAGCGCCGTTTCCAATGGCCAGGTGGGAAAAAATAGCTCCCGACATGGCAAAGAAAAAACCTGCATAAGTCCACTCCTTTAATAAAGGAAATTTTGGAATCAGCACGACTACTACGCCCAAAATTTTCCAGAGGCCAAGAAGTGTTAAAAAATAGACTGGATAACCCAAACCTGTTATAACGGCTACCTCTTCCTTCATTTTTATTAATTGGACTATTCCGGTTGAAAACATACCTAACGCAAGCCAGATAGTGGCAACCCAATAGATGATTTTAGTCGACTTCTTTGAGCCCGCACGTTCGTTTTGCTTTGTCATCATATGTTATTTTAATTTGTTTACAATTTCTTGCAGACGGTCATGTGCCATATTGATGCCGTAAGCAAAGGGAAGTTTTAGTTGCTGATCCCGAAGTACAGCAGACCGGTATATGATGTGCATGGTGAGTTTACTGGTATCGTCGGTAATCTTCTCGAATTCCAAGAACTCGAGCTGGGCTTCAAACATCGTATTCTCCATTTCAAATGTCCGGGTAATTTTTTGGTTCGGAATAAACTCATGGATAGCTCCATTAGCCCGAAATACCACATTCCCCTGCGGATCCTTTGTTTCAAATTGCCAGCTGCCATGCTTTTTATTTTCTAGTTTCAATACTTCCGTTCCCATCCATTGCGCAACAATTTCGGGTTCTACATAAGCTTTAAAAAGTAAATCTAATGGCAAGTCAAATTCCCTCGTGATCACAAGGTCCTGTTTGCCGTCTTCTGCGTGGATTTTTGTTTTCCGCTCCATAATTTTTATTTAGTTGGTTTATAATTTTTCATGATGGATTCTAATTTATTGAACCTATCATCCCACATATCGCGGAATGGTTCGATAAAATCGGCTACTTCTTTCATTTTTTTTGCATTGATATGATAATGAATTTCTCTGCCGGTTTGTTCTTGTTGAAGTAATTCGCATTCGGTGAGTATCTGTAGATGTTTTGAAACGGTTGGCCTTGCCGTATCAAAGTTAGCGGCTATTGCACCTGCCGTCATGGATTGGGAGGCTACCAATAGGAGTATAGCCCTTCTTGTGGGATCTGCTATGGCTTGAAAAACGTCTCGTCTTAAATTCATTGTGTAGTTATTTGGCTACAAATATAAATGTAGTTATTTGACTACGCAATTTTTTTTTAAATTTTTTTAGAAATACTACTTAATCTCTCAACGGATCTTTTACAAAACGATAAAGGAAGGGAGCCTTATGGGATTTTCCTGTATACTGTTTTTCAAGGCGTTCTAAAATGCCAAGGCTTAACATCTTACGCTGAAAGTTTGTTCGAACGAAGGGACGTTGAAATACCGCTTCGTAGAGGCGCTGTAGTTCGTTCATGGTAAAAGAATCACCCATGAGTTTTGAACCAACGAGCTTAGTATCAAGATCAGTTTGAAGACGCTTAAGCGCCTTTTCCACAATCAGGTTGTGGTCGTATAAAAGTTCGGGGACAGCTTCGATGTCGAACCATTTAAACTCAGTGAAAAAGGGTTCGGGTGTGGGGTTCACTTTGGTATCATCCACCAATGCGTAGTAACAAACGGACACGAAACGCTGATTAAACCAATGGTCAGTTGGTAAATCACCCATAATTTCCTTTAACAATTGCGCTGCAGTGGAGTTGCTACTTCGATTTTTATTGCCACTGGTATAAAACTGTTCCAAAAAAATGTCGTCAAGTCCGGTGCGCTCACGTAGCACGCGTAGCGCTGCCGCATCGAGATCCTCTTCTCTGCTCAGATAGCCGCCTGGAAGGACGAAGTGTGCGGTTTGGGCAAATCTTAGTAACAGCACCTTTAATTTGTTATCGTGAAAACCAAAAATTACGGTGTCTAAGGTAACCGATGGAACGTATTTCGCTTCGGCTTCCTGAACAAAACGTTCAATGCCTTTCTTTAAGTCCTTATCACTGATCTGTTTAAGATAACTCATGCCATGCTGTTAGTGATTTCTAAGTTATGAAATGCAATGGAAGAAAAAAATACTTCTTTTATATTGTATCAATTTGATACAATTGTATATATTTGTTAGGCAGAGCAATAGAAATAATTTCCATGCCTGCTATTTGTCAGAAAAAAATTATAAACTTAAAATTCTATTATGAAAAAGCTTAGCTTATTTATGACCGGTATCTTTTTGATGTTATTAAACATAGATGTCAAAGCTCAACAACAAGACAGTACGGATTATTTTGTAGGTAAATGGAAAGTGCTCGTGAAGGGTACTCCTAACGGCGATGCTACAATGGTGTTTGTATTAGATAAGGCAGCGGAGTCCTTGACAGGAGTTGTGCAGGATACTGTTGGCACTGAAATATCGAAAATCAGCAATGTAGAGCTTGCTGGAAATGCAGTGACGCTCTACTTTACAGCCCAAGGTTATGACGTTAATCTGCTGATGAAAAAGGAAGATGAAGACAACGTGACAGGAAGCTTGATGGGCATGTTTGATGCAAGCGGACAGCGTTTAAAGAAGGAATAGAGGGCCTAAGCGATATTAGCACTGTCGCCCGCTATTACGACAATAATTTTTCATGCCTATTGCTTTTTTTCTTGGGGGTTTTATACCGACGGTTTTTCCACACAAGAAATCCAGTGATGGGTAGGCTGGTGCAGACCAGGCTTATAAAGAAAAAGAACGTTTTGGTGAACATCCCGAAAAGTCGCCCTGTATGCAAGTCGTAGTTTGCACGGAAAACTTTTTGCGAAAATGTGGCATCTTCTATGTCGCCGGTTTCAATATTAGACGATGGCAGTTGAGCAAGACTGTACTGGTCGTAAAATTGAAACCGGCGCTGGAAACGACTCTCCATATTTTGAAGGGAGGGAGCTACCGGGTTGAATATAATCCAGAGTGGATCTGTACGTGATTGGGGGAGCAGATAAGCCAAATGTTCATTCCGCAATAAGGCATGTTGTCTACTGAGACTATCCAGGAATTGCTCACTGTTCTTTTTACTTTGCGGACGATAACGACTGGTGTCTGAGGTGATTTGTTCGACGGTTACCAAGGCTTTTCCTTGAGAGATAGCGGCATAGTAGCCTTGAGCAAACCAAGGAAAACCGATTACCAGCCCCGTGATTGCCAGGATCATAGCTGGAACTAATGCGTAAAAGCCGAGTACCTTATGGAGTTCGTAGCTTAGGCGCTTGCGGCCCGCTGCCCACCTAATCTGGAAGCTTGCTTTCAATGTTGATTTTTTCCATTTCTTTGGCCACCAAAGGAATAACCCGCTCAATAAGATGAAAATGAACAGTATGGTACAATAACCAATGAGGGTTTTACCGACGTTGCCTAAAAAAAGAGTGCGGTGCCCTGCGCGGATGATGCGAAAAAAATCCTTAGACATGTCGGCTACATATAACACCTTAGCTTGGTAAGGATTAACATAGCAATAATAGAGCCCTTGCGGGCCGAAGAACATAACGATAGCTGTTTTATCACGGCCTCGGAAATCTATTCGACACCCCATGTGGGCGGTGGTGATATGGGGAAGTGACTGGGCTGCAGCTTTGCGTAGTTTGGCTACAGACTGGAAAACACCGTGATGTTGATCTAAGGTATGATAGTTTTCTAAACGACCTTTTATTTCGTCCTCAAAGGCTAGTATACATCCGGTTAGGCTGACAAAGCATAATACGGTGCCGGTTGTCAAGCCTAACCAAAGATGAAGCTGGTAGATAAGTTTTCGAAGCATCTAACGGATCCGATAGGTTAAATTCACTAAAAACTGCCGGGTATTTTGTGGCATACCGATGTAACTCCAATAATGCTCATTCGAGAGATTGTTGAGTTTTAGCCCAAGCCTGAATTTCGGCTGATCATAGAAAATCGACGCATTGATGACGGTGGCTTCGGGAATGGTGAAGGTATTCTGATCATCATAATAAGAACTACTAGCATAATTGCCACCGAAACCAAAACCTAGGCCCTCTACAAGGCCCTCAGGTATTCGATAGCTCATCCAAAGGTTGGCGATATGGGCAGGGCTCCCGAAAGGGGCCTTTCCTTGGACACCGACATTTGATCGCACATAGCGGTTGTGGTTATAACCGTAACCACCGATTACATTGAAGCCACGGAGTGGGTTTATTACCAGCTCGCCTTCGAAACCTTTGCTTACCTGTTTGCCGTCCTGGATTTGGAAATCTGGATTGACGGGATCCCGGCGTACGATATCATTTACCGCAATATAGTAATAACTTAAAGTCGAGTTGATACGCCCGTCGAGCAGGTTAAGTTTGACACCGCCCTCGCTTTGTTGTGCATACATGGGCTTAAAGGTATTTCCGTCTATATCGGCACCGCTTTGATTGCTGAAGCCACTCATGTAATTACCGAACAGCGACAGCCGGTTTTTTAGAACTTGGTAAACGAGTCCGAATTTGGGAGAGAAGGAGGTTTGACTATAATCGCCTTGCAAGGTACCGTTCAAAGTAGTGCCTTTATTGTTAAATCGATCTACGCGCAGACTGGCCATAGCACTGAGCTGATCAGTAATGTTTAGTACGTCAGAAACGTAAGCTGCTACCGAGTTTTCTTCACTTTTTTGAATGTTAAATTTCGTATTGGCTAAAATGGCGTCGAGCTTCGCCCGCGAGAAATCAACGCTCTCAAGCTGACTGACGCTGATTTGATCGTAAACAGCGGGATTGGTATAGCGAAGATTAGCGACAAAATAATAATAGTTAATGCCTGCTACAAGACGGTTGCGCAGACCGCCAATATAAAAATCGCCATTGAAATTCTGCTGGATGCTGGTAGCAATTTGTCGTTGCGGCTTTTGGGCCATTACTGCACGTACCACACTCGTGTCGGAAAGCCAATTAGCATAGAGGCGATAGGCATCAAAATATTCGGTCATGGTATATGAAAAATGAGTGCTCGATGTCCACTGGTCAGATATTTTGTAGTTGGCCTGCGCATAATAGTTAGTAGTACCTACCTTACTGGAAAGATCATTCGTGCTTAAAGATGTTGTGTAAGAAAGGGGCAGGTCTGCAAAATTGCGGGCACTAAAATTTACTGGATCATAACTGAAATTGGTTGGTAAAAATCGGGTCGTACGATAAATTTCGGCATCAAATAAGAGCGTTAAACGATCGTTTACCACGTAGGAGAAACTAGGTGCCAGCAGAAAATTACGTTCAAAACCTGCTGTCTGAAAACTGTTTTGTGTATGGTATGCTGTGTTTACCCGGAACAGCGCTGTTTTCTCTTGATTTAATGGTGTGTTGACATCTGCAGTGATGCGGGTTAGTCCCCAAGAGCCGGTAGAAAAGCTGAGGTCAGTCATGAAATAATCAACGGGTTTTTTAGTGACACGGTTCATGAGTCCGCCGAAGGTGACGAGACTACCGTTACTTGAACCGAATAGGGTGGCCGATGGTCCTTTTATCGCTTCTACCCGGTCAATATTAGCTGGATCAATCGCTACAAGAGTATAGGCGGTCATGCCGTTGCGCATCCCGTTGAAGGTACGAAAACCACGTAACATGGATTGGTTGCTGGAATTGTTAGAAGTAGATACATTGCCGCCGGTAATGTTCCGCAGAATGTCGTTATAATCGGTCACCAATTGCTCCTCGAATAACTCCTTCGGAATTACATTATAAACTTGTGGGTTTTCCAGGTTACGCAGCGGCATGCGGGCTACGTATTCACTTTCTTTTTGAGAAAATTTGTTATAAGCGCTGTTAACAATAACTTCCTGCAATTGTTGCGCATCTTCGTCAAGTACAAAGTCTGCCACATGAGGTGCACCGCCGGTCACGGTGATGGTACGCGATTGACTCGCCATGCCGATCAGTCTGGCCTGCAAGGTATAGGTCCCCGGGCGTATCTGTTCAATACGGTAATGACCGTTAGCATCGGTTTGTGTATGACGATTATTGCCTAGCTGTAGGGTGACGAAGGGAGCAGGTTTGCCATCTTTGGTGCGTACATTTCCGTTTACACTGGCCTCGTCTTGCAAGGCTTGCAACAGGATCTGTTTGCCAGTGATTTTGGCGGCATTCAGGTCGCTGCCAAATGTTTCTTTGAGGATGGTGGAGAGCTTGGTGTCTTTATACTGCACTTGAATGCGCC
The DNA here is from genome assembly GCA_035565175.1 of Pseudosphingobacterium sp. Taxonomy (GTDB): domain Bacteria; phylum Bacteroidota; class Bacteroidia; order Sphingobacteriales; family Sphingobacteriaceae; genus Olivibacter. The sequence continues at coordinate 1,962 of DATMSZ010000370.1, read as the reverse complement.
GATCGGTACGGAGCAACCTGGCACTATAGGAGAAGGTATATCCGGTTTGTTGTTCCAGCTGGCTTAAAAGGTCGGCTATTGTTCCCTGATAACTGATGCTGACAGGTTGTGCGAGAATTGATTCTTGCGAATACGCAGGCTTCGCATGCATACTATACAGGAAAAGGGCAGATAAAAGATATCTACGGAAGTGTAAAGCTAGGATTGATTTCATACTTTTGTTGTTGTACTAATTGAAAAATGAGTATATATAAGCCAAGTGGAAAGTTTGCGAGACCGATCACTTGGCTTTTTATGTTGTTGATTGATTGTATTTGCTAAATTTATCCTGACATGCGTATATGGTTAATGGATGATGACACTTTTATGGTTGATCGAGTAGGAAGTGCCAAGCACAAAATTGATATTTTGTAACACTTCATTGATCGTAGGTTGTTCAAAGTGCGCGGTATAGGGCATATCCCCGAGTGTTGGATTGGATAGCTGAATGTCTAAGGCATACCAACGGGAGAGGATGGTACAGACTTCCGCTAAAGGGGTATCTTTAAAAACCAACTGCTCTGCTTTCCATGCTGATGCGTAGGGGGTAGCAACTGATACAATGGTGCCTGTCGACTTCGATTGGGCTCCTTCTTGGGCGCGTAAAATTCGCGATACTTGCTTGTCGTTTAATAAAGTCCATTTAACTTGCCCACTTTCGACATAGATTTTATCTTCTCCATGTTGAAAGGTGTTTAAGTTAAATTGCGTGCCCAGTACCTGGGTTAAGGTATGTGCTGTATGTACCTGAAAGGGTTTGTTTGCCAGTTTTTGGATATCAAACCAAGCTTCGCCCTCGAGAAATACGCTCCGCTCTCTTTTTCCGAAATCTTCTGTATAACGTAGCGTGGAGCCGGCATTGAGCATAACAAAGGTGCCATCAGGCAGTGTGACCTTCAATTTTTGTCCGGCTTGAGTTACGAATTGCTTTTGAATAGTGTTTGTTTTACTTGGCTGTTGCTGCCTGTGGTAGATAAAAACAGAAAAAGCAATTAGTATTAAGAAACTCGCTGCGATGGACCACCACGCTGTTCGGCGTGAGGTCTTAACGGGTAGACGATCGATACTTGTGTCATCAGGAAGTACCAAGTGATTACGCAGTCGCTCCCATGATTGATCGTTTTTTTCATGGTTTACAGGCCTATTTGTCTGGCCTGCTTCAATTGTCTCGTCATTGAGCCACTGTTCGATAGCCGCGGACTCTTCGGGTGTGCATAAGCCGAGATAATATTGTCGTAGGAGCTTGGCGTCGACCGTAATCTTTTTGTCTTCCATATACAACAGATGTCGTATAAGAAGAAGATTTGGATAGGTCGGCAGATGAAAAAAATAAAATAAAAAGGTAAAAACTTCATTAACTGATCTTTAGCTCTCTTCTCAAGACGCTTTTTGCATGTTGAAGATGATACTTAACGGTATGAATGCTAATATGTAGTTGGCTAGCGATTTCGTCCAGTGTTAGTCCTTTATCATGTAGAAGGTATACCTCACGACATTTGCAGGGCAGTTCGTTGACGAGTAATTTTAAGGTGCCACTAAGTTCTCGGTACAGGATAATTTGGTCGGTATCTTGTGGGTTAGGATCGCAAGTTTGTTTGCAGAGGTAATCTTTGTGTTTCTGCTTAATGGCTTCTGATCGGAAATGATCGAAAATCTTAAGTTTAACAGCCCTAACGAGATAGCCCTTGAGTTTGGTGGGAAGAAGTTGTAGTTCGTTGCGACGGCTCCAGATGCTGATAAAAATTTCCTGCACGATTTCTTCGGCTAACACTTCATCGTCGAGATAGCTGATGCAGTAGTGAAGCAAGTCATGCCAATGTTCCCGATAAATCTTTTCAAAAGAAGTGATATCCCAATCAATCGGATGCATATCGGCAGGTGAAGAATGTTCGTGCGGACTGTTCATTTCTGCACAAATATATT
>DATMSZ010000369.1:0-3953 GCA_035565175.1 Pseudosphingobacterium sp. | reverse complement strand
GCGACAGAAGGAAGATCTTGACTTTTTATAAAGGTTAAACGGTAAGGGTATAAAATAAAAGAAGAACCACTTTGAAAAAGACTTGTTAAAAGTCGTTTATTACAAAGCCGTTCTTCTTTTTTAAATGTATACTTTACCATACGTACCTAAGCAATATTGACAATCGAAACCGGTTCAGGCTTCGATTGTAAGCTAGGCACCGGAAAAAATAAACTTATGCCTTATGACGACGCTCGTCAGAAACACTTAGTCTTTTTCTGCCTTTTGCTCTTCTTGAAGCTAATACTCTACGACCATTAGCGGAAGCCATGCGCTCTCTAAAACCATGTTTATTTCTTCTTTTACGCTGCGAAGGTTGAAATGTTCTTTTCATCTGTATTAATTTTATATTTTGTCGCTAACCTCATTAATTATCTTAATTTTGATCAGCACTGATTAATGCCTTTAAAACAAGAACGCAAAGGTAAGGCTTATTCCTTAATATTCAAATATATTTTTTAAAATACATTTTCTAGAAGCCTCGCTATCTCATCCATTACATCCTTGATCTATAGTTTAATCCGATAGGAGTCCTATAGCCATTGCCTAAAAGGTCGGTTTTGGCTGGTATTAGCGTACTGATACGGGATATTACCCAGACAGAGGCTATGGGGTGTACGGATAGTAATAAACTCAGGCATGGATCTGACACAAAGCTTTGTAGTTCTTTGACCGCATAGGTACTTCTTAGGATTTATCTGCATACAAAGTGGCTATTTCTTCGTTGTTAATCCAACGATTATAGCCTCTCACCTCGTCAATTACCCCCTGAAACCAAAAAAAGACGCTACGACCCAAGCCAATAGGTACTCGATCCGACCCCATGTGCGCTCGATCTCCCCTAACCGGAACCCAAGGCCCCCAGTTTTCAATGTAATTTGCTGCTAATTCCTTTTTGTTATTCACAAAAATTTCCATTGTTTCATTTTCATCCGACCACCGTACCACAATGTGATACCATTTCTTCAACTCAATAACCTTTTCGGCTGTTTTTATTGGAGTTTCCGCCAGCACTGGCGAAAACTCTTCGGGGCTCACACCCCATTTATTTCGACATGAGGTCCAAATTCGCCCTTTATAATCAATTCCTAACCGATAAGTTCCTCGAGAAAAAATATAGTCGGTACCATCAACTCTAGCAAAAAGGGCTCCGCTGGCTACCGTTCCATCATCCGCCTTTAAGGGATGATAATCCCCAACAGAAACCCAAAATGACAAGCTTCCCTTAGCTTCTTGAAACCCTGCATCCACGGCCAGATCATGATTCACCATACAAAGCGCTGCGTTCGGTTTGTTAAATCGATCTTTGTAAAAAACGGGCTTGAGGTATGCGTTGTAGGTTACGTTCGAAACTTGTTCTACAGTGTTTCCAGAAAATGGAAAATAATACTTCAAACCATTGTTAATGTTTATGTCCACAACGTTAGATTCTTCGGTATTGCTCATAGGGGAAGACAAATCACTACCGTCCTTATCACACGAAGATAGCAATAGGGTCAAACTAATACCTATTGAAAAAGAATAAAGGTGTTTCATCGTTTTTTTATTTTATTATTTAATAAGAATATGGATACCCTAAATCTACCTCTATTCATTCATTTGAGGTAAGTTCAACCTCTGTCGTTCAAAAATTGTATCACTTAGCTAAAAATTTTAATTAGTTTACCCAAAACTTCTCGGTATTACACTACCACTCCTCAACACATCATATTGATAGTCAGCTCAAACTATATCCACAACCGTAATCTCGGACCTGCAAGGCTGTATCAACTGCTAAGTAATGTGTAGTTATTATTGATTGATGCAAAGCAGATGTAAACTCACCCTTATTTTCACTTCGTTATACCTAACTGAAATAAGAGTGGTTCTCTCACCGAAAAAATCTTGTCGTCTACCGAGTTCTTATTTCCGTTCACCTAATTCCCATAGGCCAGCAGCGCTTTATACCCTACTTTTGAATCAACAAACGAAGCGTTAACATAATTAACAGCGGCATAAAGAAATAATTTATGAAAACTTTAAAAAACAACACTATGAAAACCTTCCTGACAACTTTCCTTACAGCAATTCTCTTCGTATCCGCCAGTGCTTTTGCCAAAGCTGAAACAAAATCAACCCGTTTAGCAAGCGCAGACAGCAGCGTACATCTTTATATCGAAACCATCACAAACGGAAATGTGGAAAACATCGACGAGTTATTCAGTAGCCAATTCATTCAGAACACGAATACGAACGGCAACCTTACCACACATAACAAAGAGCTGCTTATCGGCTTTATAAGAGGACAAAAAAACGTAAAACAAGATTGTAGTACCACTTATACCTTACTGGAAAAGGGTGGAGACTATTCTATCGCTAAAGTCGAAATGAAATACCGTGACTTCACTAAGGTAGACTATGTAACATTAACCAAAGAAGGTGCTGATTGGAAAGTTAACCAAGTGGTTACTATTTACAGATAGGAAACCTCGTCCCACATTGACGGGATATATAAAATTAAAACAAATGGGGCTCGGCACAGTACCGAACCCCATTATTATGAACCTTTAAACCAGCTTTGTTATACTTTTTTGTAGTGCGCAAACTGATTGGTCTTTGTTATTACTAGTTTAATACTTCTCATCATCTCTGGCCACGGTAGAAACAGCAGAGGCCACTATACCCGCCGTCGCTAAGTAACCCGCAATCGTAACTATTGTTGCTGGTAAAGTTATCGGAGCCGTTAGCAAAGCTCCTCCGATTGCACCCAAGGCTAAACCGATGGTTCTTATTTTTTTGAAGAACTTTGGTGTGGGTGATTTTATTCTTTCTGTTATTTCTGATTTCATATTTAAAATTTTAGACATAAGACATAAGACATAAGACATAAGTATCAAGACGCAAAACTTAGTTTACATTAAACTATAGCTTTAAGTTTTTCGCTCTAAAAATTCCATTCTTTGTCTGAGTAAATTATAATTAGCTTTCAACTCCGCTTTTATTAACTGGATACTTGTTTTCATTAAACTCATCTATTAACTTTTCGCTTGATACGAGTTACAAAGATATGAGGCTTCATGATTCTCGCTAAAAAATTTGCTCAGCCCACAACGAAGTGGAGCCGTTCGTTTCACTTCACTTCTTCACTTCGCTCCTTTCCCATCACTAGACAATTTTTTCTAACGCTAGCTTCATAAGGCCGGTCATTCAAACGTGCCGTAACTGATTATTACATTCGCGTTAATGTTTCCGCCCCTCACAACGCGTAACTCACAACTCACAACTAGGTCATGAGATCGGTCATGCTAGCGTGCCGTAACTAACTATTGCAATAACGTTTGTATTTAGGTCAGTAAAGTTTCCCGGGCGTTGTGCCCAGGAATAATTGATGTTTATGGATTGGTGTCCTCTCCGTAACGCTTCACCTCGAAATAGGTATTTCCGGGGGTGTCGGTCATGGTCACTTTGATGGAGCTGTCTACGTAGTCTGAATTATCGACTGTAGCGGTATACTCCCACTCGATGCCTTGATTATCGACGTTTTCTGCGTAACCGGTCTCGATGATTGCTCCGTTGTCGTCCTGGATCTCCACTACCACTTCTTGCACCATCAACACGTCTTTTATCAAAATGGATAGTAGATCGCCGACTACTCCTGTGTAGCTCCAGTCATCCAGACGCCTAATTGTTGGTGCTGTGTAGAAATCTTTAAAGGCTACGTTATAAGCGGTCTGATTAATATTGGTCTTCGCTTGGTATGCTGCCTTTCACTCAGAATTTTCAATGGCTTTACATGCGTAAAGCGACGCATCTAAAAAGCGGTTCTGCGCCTTCAACTGCTCGGGTGTAAAAATACGCCCAGCGCTGTTTTTGGGCCTACGGGCGATGATCGTTTTGTCGCCACGTTGACGGAATACCAACATCCTACCTACTGT
>DATMSZ010000368.1:0-16008 GCA_035565175.1 Pseudosphingobacterium sp. | reverse complement strand
AACAAACAGTTACACACAAGCCAACACGTTCAATAATTTATTAAAATAGACTGCCTTTATTTAAGATCGTTTATTTTCTATTGTGAGAACCAAGACAGACTTATAATTTGTAGTTGATTTTAAATTAAACGCGATCGCATACAAATGAAGTATTATGTCTGAAGAAGCATTATTACAAGATTTAAAGGCCGAAGTATTGGAACAGGCGAATATAAAAGCCCTTAGCCCTATCGCCTGCCAAATACTGTCAAAAGCTATTTCAGAAAAAACACAGTGTCAAATTAGTGTAAGCACAATTAAAAGAGTTTACCAAATAGTAAAGACCAATCATATCACTTCTAAATACGTTTTAAATGTGTTAGCCAAGTATTGTAATTACCAATCATGGCTCGTTTTTATTGCCAAAAAGAAGAAGATTGAAGAGTCAAACGGACATCATTATACCTGGACAAAAATTAGTCAGCAGGCTTTTCAGTTAACCAACGCCATCTTACAACACAACAAATTAACAAGCGGCATACCTTATTCGCTAACCATTCCGAGAGAGACGTTACAAGCACATATAAATAATTTTTTAAAGACAGAGGCCACTTTATGTTTAATATCGGCACCCTGCGGTGCAGGAAAAACAACTGCATTAAATCACTGGATAACAGCACAATTAATTGCTCAAGAACAGAAAGAAACCAACAATATCTATCTTTTACTTAACAGATCTACGCTAGATGCTGTCGCGCTTGAAGGTTATCATTACCAACAATGGCTCACAGCGGTTCTCCAGTTAACAGACCAACAACGTCTCCATCATTTTTTGAATAAGCAAAAACCGAAGGGAACTTTCTTCATTATCATTGATGGATTCAACAACTCTATTAAAAGTCACCATATATTCGGCGGATTATTCAATCAGTTGATAGAATTGATTAACCACCTTGCTGCGTATTCTTGGATAAAAGTAATTTTATCTATACGCCCTATTACATGGCAGCAATACGGCCATCTGGTTCATGATTCACCTGCTCTGTCAAAACAATGGTTCACCGGCTTTACAGATGATAAAACTGCCGTTAATTTACCTTATTTTTCACCAGAGGAAATTCAACGACTAAATGAAGATCTAACCATTTCTCCTGAAACAACCACTTATAGTCAGATGTTCTTCAATCATCCATTGCATTTACAAAGTTATTACCACTTGTATAAACAAGGAAATCTGCTGAAGCCGACAGGTTTACAAAATGAACTTGCAGCGATCGCTTCCTATTTAACGAGTTATGCTCTGAAAGGAGGCCTAGCAGAAAACAAATATGTATTCCTCTGTAAAGTAACCCCCTATATCCGATTTGAGCAGCGGATGGCTACTATAGATATCAAACAAATTATACACATTATAAGAGAGCATAGCCTGGCTTATAGCAGTTTATTTGAAGTTGCCTTAATTCAAGAAAATATCCAAAAGAAAGGGTGGAAGACATTGCATGAGATCAAATTCCTATCACCTATACATGCCGGTTATTTCTTGATTTTATGCTGGTTAGAAGAAAACAACTATCTTATCAATTGGCCTTTGTTACAACGCATAAACACTTCTTCCTATCCACCTCCTATTAAAGCAATGATAATGGAATGGCTTATGCTCTTTTCATCTTCAAGAGTAAGCAACAAGTCCTTTCTCTTTCCCTCATTCTTAACAGGCCATTATATCGAGATGAGCGCGTGATGAATTTAAAAATTAAAGTTGTCTATTCCATACTGTTTCAACCTTATATGATGTATTAATTCAATTACTCGGCCTATTTCATTGCAAAATCACAAATTATTTAATAGCTTGCATGCATAAATTATAATCATAGTTTAAACGCATGGCTTAATTTTTTGTAAAACCCTAACAAAATCTCCTAATTTCATCTAAACATTTAAAACAATATATCAGCGCTTATCCGCAAAACAACATGAGAGAACTGAGAATTAAACAACAATCCAGTAGCACTTTTATTGATTTCGACCCTGTAAACCAACATAACCAGCTGCTCGTAGTGGTAAACGAGTGGAGTTCTGACGAAATGAAAGTTTCAAAAATAACGGTTAACCTCACACAGGTTAAAGCGATATATGACTATTTAGGCAGCTTTCTTAAAGAAAAAGAAAGTGATTTGAACGAAATTCAGTCGAGGCGAAAACGAATGCGATTAGCTTTTGAAAATATCTATAAAGCAGCAAAGGATGTTGGCTTCATCACGTATGAAGATCTTCAAAAAATCAGACAAGTAGGCATTCCGATCTTTTCAATCCTAGCCAAAGATTTAAGTATTCCTGTTAGTGAAGTACAACAGGCGCTTGAAAACACCCCTTTGCCATTTATCTTATTTCAGAAACATTATGATAGTTGTATCCGACATATAAATGAAAACTAAGTATGTTGGGCCGAGCAACAATTTATACATCAGATGGGTGTTTAGCTTTTGGGAAAGCAATTAAATTATGTCTAAGCACCTTCAAAATAAGGCCAATTCTATTTCGTACTTTAAATTTCTCAAAGAGCGCTGCACGGTATCCATCTATTGTTTTCACGGACAAGCACATATTAGACGCTATTTCATGGTATGTTAAATCTGTACAAGCCAGCTTCAAAAACTCCATTTCATTCTCCTTCAAATCCATTAACTTCATATTAGACTCCTGATACCCCATATCTGTTATACGCGAATTATAATAACCTTTTGCCCAAATTTCTTCCAACGCTTGTTCAAGATCATCTAAACTTATACTTTTTAATAAATAAGCACAGCACCCAGATTTGATCATCTTTACAACACTCATAGAATCATCGATTCCAGAAAGGGCTACTAACTTGATTGCTGGAAAGTTCTTTTTTAGTTGTACAGCTACCTCTGCTCCGTCCATAAGAGGCATCACCACATCAATCAACAAGATATCCGGTACTGGAAAATGTTGTTCAAGTTTTTCAAATAGATCTATGCCATTTGTGGCTGATAGCACAACGTCAAAATGAGAAAAAGAATTTATCAACATCTCAAGCGATTTCAGTATCAGATGCTGATCTTCAACTATACCAATAGTTGCATTCATTTAATAACAGTTTAGATAAATTACTATTAACCCGCCATACGCCCACCATTTAAAATTACTTCTTCACCTAATGCAACAATGTTGTTCGTTCAATTCCGTCGTTTAGAATTTTAGTATATAAAACTCCTTTATTGCAATCCATTCTCAACAACATTGGGCTCTATGCCAGCATCAATATTTCTTTGTGTTTATAATTAAGAATAAAATTAACTAAAATACTATCGAATCTGCAAGAAAAAACCACATACGCACCTCAACTCACCTAATAATGAGAACTTTTGTAGAATAAAACAGGTTTTAAATCAACATCAGCATGTACTTTCACATCATATCACAAATCATGAACAAAACAGACTTCCCACCTAATGAATAACATCTATAAAAACCCGATTTATTTAGATTACTAATGGATATTATACGTCTTACCTAGTGCCGTATAGCGTAATCGAGACATCCTTATTTTTTCACCTCGGCCAAGATGGCGCGTTCCATTTCATGTCGGTTGAGATGATAGGTTTTTACTATTTGGGAGTATCATCAGATAATCATATCCTTTAAACTTCAGGATCAAATAATTGATCCTGAAGTTTAAAATCTTTTTTTTAAAAATAATCACTTACTTTAGATACACTTTCAACCCAGATCGCCGAATTGGACTGTACAACATATTCGCTCATACCTACATTATTCGTTTCCGGTGCCCAGTCATATGTATAACCTAATCGTGTCCAAGGGTAATGATAATCTGCTGTCGCTGACAGTGTTCTATAATAAGCAAAAACAATGTAATTATTAAACCATGAGGCATATGTTTCAGGGCTACTATTTTTCAATGCTGCGCCAGCTGTGGCCGTTGTAATGGTGGGATCACCTGCGGGTCTATATAGCCGTTCAGGATTTACCCAAACCTCCGCAATATGTGTATTGCTACGTTCGTTCGCAGGAGGCAGACCTAATAACTGGCAAATCCGCATAGTTGTGTCGCTCTCAGCAGAAAAGGACGATCCAATACGTGCCTTCATCTGCTGTGGAATGAATAGCCATGATTCACCCCAAGAGTTGTTAATAGAATCACCAACGGGGTAGCTCGACGGGTAACGCATAAAACTGGCCATTAACACATATGGCTTGCCATTAATTGTTTTCCATTGTAAAGAAGTGTTTTTAGGGCTGATGGCCCAAAGCGAGTCGATCACTTCCGTGCTATCTGCCACCATAGCATCCAAGATGGCACTCTTGTATAAATCGCCCATTGAAAGTGAAGGAGGCTCGGGCTCTGGAGCAACATTGTCTTTTTTACATCCAACCAGTACACCAAACGAAAATAACGCACATAATAATAAAGGAAAATAATTAATCTTTAGGGTTTGCATAAAATTTTAAAAATTGTTTAAAAATGAGCTTTGAAGATAATTAAATATGCGTTTATAGAGAAGTGAGCATCTACTGTCATCTTACAATAATTACTCATTCGAAGAAGGAAAAACTGCGTTATTTAGATGATAGGCACAAAAATCAACCTATTTTTCTCACAGAGGTCAAAACCTATTCATCTTGTTCATTTTACTGCGAACAACACAACTACCAACTGATGCTCTTTTATTTTAAATGACGCCTGATGTTAAATTAAGATGATATTATTGTAAAAATTGGCGCGTTAACGGTCATTTAATCTGTTTTATTGCTTATTGAGCTAAAAAAACAGGATAATCCCTGTACTTATATGTGCTTTTTCCTGTAACAATTGCAATTTTTTTCTCGCTCCTTTGTGTATAGATTTATTACACCAAAAAAAATAAGGAAATTATGGAAAAACATTACGGTGAAGTTATCGAAAGAACAGTCAGACGCAATGGTTATAGTATAAGCGCACTGGCTAGGTCAATGAGAGTGAATAGAAGATCAATCTACAATTGGTTTAAACAACCTAAGTTTAAAGAAGAGATTATCTTTAAGATAGGCTGTGCATTGAAGTATGATTTTTCAACTGAATTCCCTGAATTATTTGTATCAGAAGAATTCCAAAAGGCCTTTAATTACAGTCCAACGCAGATCACTGAGTTATTAACAGAAGAACGTGATAAAATCAACTATTGGAAAGATAAGTATATTAATTTATTAGAAGAATACAATCAAATCCTAACGGTTGCTAAAAATCATTTATCGACTAATTCATACGCCTCCTTCTGATTAACCTTGTGCACCGTCTGTGTTACAAATATAATCGGTTGGTTTGGTTGTTAATGCGCAAACATAGGGACGTCCCTTTTGTCATTCGCTGGATTTTAGATTACAGACAGATCCAACCTGACGTTTTATTTATCAATAGCATTCACCTTCGAAAGCGTCTTGATGTGCTGCTTAACATATAGGGCTGAAGAATTACACCTAATCATCCCCAGTTTTTTTGGGGGATGGAGAAAGATTTGCGCCTACTGCTTTTAATAACCAAAAATTCCAAATGTAAAACATCTACCTTTATCAGCAACTCCGAACCCACAAATAATAGACATTGGCTGTATACTAGGCCTTCCTTCATGTGATGAAGTGGTCTTGATAGGCTTCTTCAATTGAAGCACCTTGGTTTGAATTGGTCCAAGGGCTTCTGCCAAATTATCAACTGTCTTTTTAATTACATCCCCCTTTTGCCTTGTAATGGGTCTATATACCAAAAGATCAACTTTTCCTAATGCTGATTGCAATGCTGTAATCGCTGCCCTCAACTGATTTTCACTAGCAGGGTCGGCCACAACAAAAAAACTAATGATCTCCTTTCTAAGCAAACTCGCCTGCTGCCGCTTCATTTTTTCAGGGTTTCGACCTATTACGCCAACTTGATATCCGCTCCTTCCAAACTTCGTTGCTATATTAAAACTATCTGCTACATTGACTATTAAAACCGATTTTGCCATCCGTTTATTTTTATTTATCCTTATTTATTCCGTGACGCTCAATCCATTAGAACTGATAACTGATACCCGTACGCACCACAATACCAGTCTTATCTAATTCGGCGGAGGGCGCCCCTCTGTCATCCAGGTTATTAAATGGAATCCAGTCTACCTTCTGATCTGTTGCATACTGACTTATTTTTTGTGTAAAGTTGTATCCTGCAGATACTCCAACAATGAATTTTTTTGATAGGGCATATTCATAAAACAAGGTGCCGTTAAACTGCTGTACCTGCAAATAATCACTGTTCATTTTTTCTGACAGGCGGTAACTACCTCCTCCAATACCTAAATCAAGATTAACACCGAAGGCGCTTTTATCAGATAGTTGATATTTGATTTTTTCTGAGACAGGAAGTGTTCCCGAAAAGCTCAGTTTATCCGTAATGTTCCAGTCGATACCAACAACCGGTATTATTACCGAACCAAAAAACTGTTTACTATAGGCTGCACCCACTGAGTAATTAAAATTATCAGAAACTCTCACCTTTAGCATTAGGGCCCCCGAGTAGATCATGTCTTCGCTAGATACATCTTTTAAATCAGAAGATAGTGTCGGGATAAAGGATGCGAGAATTGCATATTTTGGAGAGAGCGCTTTCTGAAAAGTAAGCGGCACCGAAATAGAATGAAATCTTGTCCCTCCAAATTGGGTGCCAGTGCCGGATAATTGTAAGCCGCTATAACTCACTCCTGCCAGCACAAAATCGAGCTTACCTTCCTTCATACGGTTTATCACGGGCATTGTCAGCGCACCATCTAGCTGCTGTATGTTTATTTTTTTGCCATTGACTGTAATCGGCGAATAACTATAACCGGCCTTAAACGAACCCAAGCCAGGAACGGCAGACGTTAACAGCTTTTGATTTGTTTTAAGAAGTTTTTGGGCAGATCCATTGATCGTTATTAAAATCACTGTTAGAAAAGATAAGATGATTGTTTTCATATTCATAGATGGCAGCTCTTTTTTAAGGTATCTCCTCATTTCTTTAATTGCTTAAGGAGCATCCTTTCTGCCCATTCAGTTCTTATGACAACGAGCGACTCGCTTCCCCCCTATGCTGGTTTATTTTTTTATCGTTTATATTACATGCGGGCTAGGCGAGACTCGGGATTCAGCAGCAAGATTCGGGTTTTATTCATGCCTATTTATTCCTTCATTTGTGCATGTATCTTCATCTTAAATTAGCCGACACCTTTGAAGCCCGTAAAAGGAAATTGGGCTCGTTGATCCACTCAGGCGCGATAAGTCTAGGTGGATATAGAAAGGCAAAAATCTATGGTTTACTCAGCTGTCCGGCTGGAAAACGAATGAAAACAGAAAACAGGGTATTTTTTAAAGATGAAAAAGAAGCCATTGAAAATGGCTACAGGCCATGCGGCACCTGCTTGCCGGAAAAATACAAGTTGTGGAAAGCTAGCTTATTTAGCTACTCAAATGTTCATATCTCTAAAAAAACTAAGCCGTTTTAACTACTTTCCAGGCCACAGAAGATGTTAGAAAAATCGCCTTTCGCCAAATCGCTTTTATGTATAACAAAATAAATCTCTCCCGCATCCCAGAAAGAAAATCCCGTGTTGTTATCGGAGCTGACCCTTAAAAGCACCACATAATCTTCCGGTTTACCTTTTAATTTGCTAGCCGCTTCAATTTGCGGAGAGTCATGTTGTTTAAAAACATAACTATTTACACTATGTACCGGTTCAACGGATTTAGTAAGCAATCTATTTCTAAAAGCTTCTACTTCGTCATAGTTGGTCTCTTCCAGCTCTTTTAGATTCGTAGCATCACCTACATATAAATGATCATCACTATAGAAAGAAGGGATACTTATGTATTTGGAAGCTTTCGCACGAAAGGGTATAAAGATTCCGTGATCATCGTAAATAAAGTCTTCTTCTATTGCTGAATTTCTGGCCGATTGCAGCGAATCTAAACTGCCGTCAAAATAAATCACTTTTGCGCCGAAATCTTCCTGATCCGTTATAAAGAAATACAGAACCCCTTTGCGGGGCAAATAAGACTGATAGGGTGCAAGTTCCTCGCAATTTAGCTGTGCAATAAATTGATACCCCCTGATGTCCTGATGATAAGTTGTGAAGGTAGGGTATTCAACATTTGGGGGAAGATCAGGCAGTCCTCCGAAACGTGTATTACCTTTTTTGCTATAGTCATCCTGTTCTGTCGTTTGGAGAGCAACTGCCCAAAGAGCAAGCATTTCCATGCCTTTTTGATAGGCTGTGAAATCAGTTTCTTCTATTACTTTATTTAACGCACTTATCAGCTCTGCATCTTGCTTTGCAAAAAAAACTTCATTGTTAAAGGCGATCGTTCCCTTTCCGTCGGCACCTTTATACGCATAATCAAGCAAAGCCTGCTTCTTTTCCAGTTCCAAATCAAGCTTTTCCACTTTTTGCAAATCTCGGGGTAAAGATTCAAAAGGATTTTTTGTGATATTTAACCATTTGAGGCGAGGTAAATGTAGGATCGACTCAGGTAAGGTCTTTAATTGATTATTTTGGAGATATAGCGACTTCAAATTGGAAGATAACGTTGGCGGAATTTCAGTCAAACAGTTGTTAGACAAGTTACAGAATTCTAAATCCGGAAGTTCCAAAATTTCGGACGGAATAGTACGGACTTTACTTCCAAAAATATTAAGAGAACGTAACTTTTTTAAATCGCCTATTTCTTTCGGAAGAACATCAACCTGCTCGACACCACTAAAAGACAATTCCTTTAATTCCGTAAACGTATTAATTTGTACAGGGATTTCCTTGAGTTTTACCTGTTGCTTGTCATTGCTGGTATAAAATACACCAAAAGACTCCAACGCGGTATAATCAAAGAGTTCTGATGGTAAGGTTTCCGCGGCCAAATCCGTTAAGTGCAAATGATGCACCACATCTTTTGGCGCAGTACGTATTTCCTCGAGCGATCCAAAGCGATAATGCTGCCAAGCCAAGTCTTCTAGCGGTATTTTCTTCGCAAAGCTAATGGGGTAAATCTTCGTCCCCATAATGTTTTGAAAGTAGCCATTAAAACCTATCCATCCTTCCTTCAACGTCAATTCACCATAAAATTCTAAGCTATAGTGAAAACCACCTTTCCATAAATAAGCCTTATTAATCACATCTCTATCTTTCTCAAAAGAAACATGACCGGTTGGCACACCCGATCTGTAGATATTCTTTAAGGTAAAGTTTAAGTAAACCTGACCATCATCATAGTCATTTAAAATATGTCCATGTAACTTATCATCGTAATTGTTCACCGCTGCCTTTAGATTTACCGAAAGGTCATTACCTGAATTGCCCGTAGATGTTATCGAAAACGTAGAGGAAGGAAGGTATTCGAACGGTATATTGTCTATCAATAAAGATTCCTTGCCATCTGCGGGAATCTGAAAGTCTATTATTGCCGGTACTTGTATGGGTTCTTCTTCAACTTCGCTTGTGTCACTCATCTTCCCAAACAAATTTGCTAGCTCTTTACGCTGCTCTTCCATGGCCTCCTCCGGATCGCCAAAATATTGAAAGCTCTTCCACGTTTCCTCAAATAAAGGAACGTAAAACGCTTCCTTGCCTGTAAGGCAATCACCCACAAAATCGTAGCTGTAAGCATCACTTATATTCAATACGGCAAAGAAAAAGAAATAGCCCATTGTCGATTTTGCCATCCGTACATAACTCGTATGTCCGGCTACTTGTATCGTTTTGTCCTCCACAATTTCAACCTCACCACGGCGTTCTAAACAACAATTATGAAAGCGTTCAACAAAATCATTTCCTTTAAATTTGTTGTAGTAGCGATTTTCCTGTAAAGCCACAGCAACCATAGCCGTATCATCTCCGTCTTCATGTGCTGCACGAATACTCTCCCAAACAAGGCGAATATTTTCAAAAGGAGGAAAAATGTTGATTTGAATTGTCTTTGTTTGAACTGTCTGCATATGAATCAGTCTTAAATAAATCTTTTAAGAATCCAAATGTAGCAAAGCCGTTAATATATCGGCCTATAACCAGCGTCTACTTAGCGTCTACCACTAACCCAAATCAAGCATAAACAGCACTTCTACCACCATTCAAGTGGAAATTTTATTTTATCAACCGAACTGACAACCAGATCCGGTTTAAATGCGTAATGTACTAAATCTTCTTTTTTTGCTATTCCAGAAAGCACTAAAATAGTTTTATACCCCATCTGTACACCTCCCTGGATATCTGTTTCCATGGTGTCACCTATAACGGTCGTTTCGGCTGTTTCCAACCCTAGAAACTTTCGGGCAGATCGCATCATCACCGGACCTGGTTTTCCTATCACAAAGGCCTTCTTTCCTGTTGCTTCTTCAATCATAGCAGTTGTTGACGCAATGCCAAGATTATTCCACCCGGGTTTCTTAGGCGAGGGGTCACGATTGGTAGTAATAAACTTGGCCCCTGCCAGTATCATATCCACGGCACGTAACACCATTTCCAGCGTAAAATTTCTGCCCTCACCTAACACAACATATTCAGGGTCGGTATCCACCAGTGTTATCCCATTTTGATATAAGCTGGTTAATAAACCACCCTCTCCCAACACATAAGCCGTACCATTTGGACTCTGACCTCCCAGAAATTTACCTGTGGCCATGGCACTGGTGTACACATGCTCCTCAGTCACCTTTATACCAAGCCTTTTTAGCTTCCGGACTACTTCAAGACTGGTTCGCTGGCTATTATTGGTCATGAAAGCAAAAGGAATATCCTTCTCAATCAAATAAGCAATAAATTTATCTGCACCTTGAATTAAGGTCTCTCCACCATAAATAACCCCATCCATATCTATTAATAATCCGTGTTTCATCTGTAAATAGTTTTTAATCAATCGATCAGATAGAGCTTACCATGTTCAAAATATATTCGCATTCGCGATGAATCCACCAGCTGGCGGATTAAACATGGACGGTTCATCTGCTATATTATTATTTAAATATACTACTAATTTATACTACGCCACTATTAGGTATTCTACCTAAAAAACCGCTGTTTTATCAGGTGTTAATTTTTTATCATTTGTTCATTAACATTTTTTTGAAGGCTTTGTTTCTTTTTGGTTAGATACACCAACGAATATCTTCATTTTTTCCGAAAAAAACGAAGGTAAACAGCTAATAAAGCAACTATGGCAAAGCAGATCGCTGTAGTTGTGTCAATCAAAGCCGTACTGCTATCAATGCCCATTACTTTGTCGACCATGTATTTAATAAAGGAATTCGGTAAAGGATACTCGCCTAATTTATTTTTCACCTGCCACTGCCAATCCGTTATCGGGCAATAGCCTAAACCAAACCAGTATCCCATTACCAGCCAAGAAAAAGATGTTGACAGCACTAGGTAAAAATGAAATTTCCTGGTAGACTTCCATATCCATCCCAATAAATTAAAGCCTATTATCAGCAGATGAAGCAATGTAAAGAAAGCATCAAGAAAATGTAGCCAGTATGTTTGCATCTCATTTTGATCTTTTTAAGCCTTGCTGTGGCCTGAATACGTGGTATAAGCTCTTTACATCTGCTTGCCATTTAGGTAACATCATAACCATGATAGTTTCTTCTATGATGTCTAAAGCGGTTAACACGATCGCTATATAGAATAATGGCCTAGAGGGTGAGGATAAGAAAAAAGCCAGTACCAAAAAGATCGCCTGAAAGACAGCTGCCATTTTTGCCAGATACGTATGGAAACTCGTAGGCTTTTTATACTTTATGAGCGCCAATGTCAACTGTATCAAAAAAAGGAGGAGCAGTAAGAGGATCCATATATATTCTTGTCGAATGAATGCTAGGTGCCACACAAATAAACCTACGATAGCAACAAAAACGGTCATATCATCTGCTATTGAATCCAGTCTGGATCCCATCACACTTACCACTTTATATTTACGGGCAAGGTAACCATCAATAGCATCTGTAAAAAAACTGAATGCCAGCAACCATTTAAATAAATCAAGCTGTTTGGTAAAAATAAGCACTAAGAGAAAAGGCGCAGCTATTAAGCGATAGAACGTAATACCATTGACCATGTAATAAAGCTTTTTCTGCATAACAAATAACGGCCTTGGTTTTTACCAGGGCCGCCATGAAGCTCTTTATATCCCTTCGCTGGCATTGCCCAGATCAGGTTCAATGGGTTTATTCTCAGGCCTCCTAAGAAACCACCCCATTAAGGAGCCTCTTTTACATAACAATATGGGGGCTGCTATGTTTTGAAATATTTATTTTTTTCAACCGTTCGCCTATAATCGAATATTGGCAGCACTACCGCTTTTCCCTTTTAAAATAGAACCTATGCGCTTCAATTTTTGTTTTCGAAATTATTTATTTCACGTTCTTAGAAATACCAGACACAGATAGATAAGCCTGGCATACGACATGAAGAAAACATCCTTTATACTAGGTTTGTTAATGTAAATAAGCAATTGGTTTCGGTTGTTAGAAAGGAGGTTTTATATGTTGAGGAGGAATAGACGGAAAATGGGCATTGCCCTGATACTTTTTATTGCAGGGCTGATGCTTATGCGCTTAGCTTTCGCAAGCATCGCCAGCGATATCAGTGTTATACTCATTGTGATCGGAACCTTTTTATTGTTAGGGGCCATGTTTGTATTCGCTAAATATTTTAAGGAATAATAAAGCGCATGTCAACGCAAAGTAAGCTGTAAAGAAATAATTGCAACAATAATTTCCAATGCATATCTTTACACTGTTGCCTTAACCTTCTATTTGCAAAATGACCGAAAACAAAGATACTGCTCTAGTAGATTCTGCTATTTGTAGACGTTGTAAGAAAGATTCAGACTATCGAATTCAACGAGACACATTAGGTAAATTGATTTCCCTTATCATACCTGTTAAAAGATTCTGGTGCCCACATTGTAATCGCTTTTTTTATTCAAGAAAATGATATGGAATGACTTCTGACGAAAATCTTATTTACTTAATTTTTCTTCAACTTCTTTTCTCTTGAAAGAAAAGAAGCCAAACCGAGGAACGTAGTGACGAGTTCATGAACGCCATACAGTCTTTCGTTCTACTTAATCCGCGTCGGACAACTTTGAGAGGCATAAGTAAACAGAATAAAATTTCAACATTTAATGTTGTTTACGAAAAAGGATACGGAATCGTATAAATACATGTAGATTGTTTGCAGTAGTAATAATTAATTATTATCATTACTACAGATAATAAAGAAGCATATTTACCGGGAATTTCTATTAGTAATTCTCTTTCTTATAAAAACGTGTATCCCGTAAGTTTTACACCTCAATAATCCTCTATATGATTCAAGTACCAAATCTTTATTGTCCCTGCGAACCGGGCATGAGTCAGTATACCGAAGCAATGAGTCAATCTACTTTACAGTGGGCACAGCAGTTCCAGCTCCTTACATCAGAAAAAGCATTGGAGCGTTTTAAGAAAGCCAATTTTGCATTATTAACCGCTCGCGCTTTCCCTGTAACGGAAAACCTCGAAGCGATGGTTGCGGTGAATGATTTTACCACCTGGCTTTTTCTATTTGATGACCAGGTTGATGAAGGCCTGGAAGGAAAAAAAGAAGAATACCTGGAAGCCCTTACAACTAAACTAATAGAGGTGATGATGAGCGATCCTATTGACGCAGTTGAGCACACCGCAACGCTGCCTTTGGTAGCCGGTTTAAGCGATATATGGCAACGGCTGCGGCCTTTGGGTGACACCGCCTGGCAGACGCGTTTTGCCGGCCGAGTGAGCGAATACTTACAGGCATGCGTTTGGGAAGCGAAGAATCGGGAACAGCGCGTATTCCCCACCATTGAACAGTATGCAGTAGCAAGAATTTATACCGGAGCGGTGTTCACACAGCTAGCGCTAATCGAAGTAATGTACGATATCAAGCTACCACGTACCATCATGCAACACACAATAGTGCAACAATTGACTTGGTCGGCGGTTCAACTTATTGCTTTCTCTAATGATATCTTTTCTGCTCCAAAAGAAATCGAGCAAAACGATGTACACAACCTTGTCATACTCTTACAGAAAGAACGTAATGCTTCTTTTCAAGAAGCCCTGGCTCTAGCAGCCGAGCTTCATGATAGCACCATGCGCACCTTTGAGGCATTGGAACAATGGCTGCCTTCTTTTGACGATGACGTCAATGAGCAGCTAAGGCGCTACGTACTCGGATTGCGGTATTGGATCCGTGCTAACGTTGATTGGAGTCTTAAAGATACAGAGCGTTATGGACTAACCCCTCCTGTTGAAAAAGACAATGGCCACTGGTCCTTTTCAACAAAGGTGAAAGTATAAATCGCTATCGGCAAAAACGGCGAAAGTGCCCTGTACCCACCCAGTGACCTAAAATAGGTCTTTTCCTCTTTACTCATCAAATAAAATGAATAAGATGAACAAACTTCCTAGTAAACAGGAACTTAACTTTATTGTAATTATAAGCACAACTAAAGTAATTAAAGCGTCTTACCATTTAACTTAAGTTTATGCATTCCTTCTCAAAAGTCTACGAGCTCTATCAGAACCAAATAAGTTCCATTGAGTTTCCCTCTTCCCCCGAAAATCTCTATGATTCGATTGTTTATTTTATGGATTATCCAGGTAAACGGATAAGGCCTGTGTTATGTTTAATGGGTAACGAGCTTTTCAGCGAAATACATGAAGATGCGTACACGGTAGCCAATGCGATTGAGTTATTTCATAATTTTACGTTGGTACACGATGATATCATGGATCGCTCCATGATTCGAAGAGGTCGTCCCACCTTACACGTCAAATATGGCGAAAACACAGCCATCTTAGCTGGCGATATTTTATTGATCCGAGCCTTTTCATTTCTAAACAAGACCAACGAAACCTATCGCGGGCTGATTGTTGATTTATTTTCGGATATGGCTTGTAAAATATGTGAAGGACAACAGATGGATGTCGATTTTGAGGAAAGTGAAATTGAACGCATCAGTTATGCCGATTACCTCAAGATGATTACCTTGAAAACGTCTGTTCTCCTTGGAGCTGCTGCGCAAATGGGGGCAGCTATCGGTTCGGCAAACCCACAACAGCAACTATATCTATATGAGTTCGGAAAAAATATGGGCATTGCCTTCCAGATACAGGATGATTTCCTGGATGCATTTGGCGATACCGTCAAAATGGGAAAGCAGGCAGGAAGCGACATTTTAGAAAACAAAAAAACAGCACTTTTATTGAAAGCCTTTGAAAAGGCTGATCTGCAACAGAAAATGCAATTGAAAGAAGCGATGAAGAAGCCCGGCGAGAGCAGGATCCATGCGGTTATGGCTCTATATAAAGAACTGCAGGTAGATCAATGGGCCAATGAAGCAATTATACACTATACCGAAATCGCTTTCAGTTATATGGACAGAGTGGATGTTCCGGCTTATAAAAAAGAAAAATTAATGGAATTAGCCAACTTTTTACTGGTTCGCCAATCTTAACATTTAACTGTACGTCTTTCATTAATAACATAAATCCAATACATTGACAATAGGGTATGATAAATTAGTGAAGCCTCCCAACCACTAATACTATTCGTTTACCATTAAATATTTCAGCTATGAGAAAAAGTCAGTTACCATTACTCGATCAAATACATTTTCCAGCAGATCTGCGAAAGATACGTCTCTCACAGCTCCCTCAATTATGTGAAGAACTGCGGGCATTTATCATTGAGACTGTAAGTTCAAATGGCGGGCATTTTGGAGCCAGTTTGGGAACTGTTGAGTTAACGACGGCCTTGCATTATGCCATGAATACCCCTTATGATCAGCTGGTTTGGGATGTAGGTCATCAGGCCTATGGCCACAAAATTCTCACCGGTAGAAAAGATGTTTTCAACACCAATCGAAGATATAAAGGCATCAGCGGTTTTCCCAGAAGGAATGAAAGTGAATATGATACCTTTGGAACAG
>DATMSZ010000367.1:0-7712 GCA_035565175.1 Pseudosphingobacterium sp. | reverse complement strand
GCATTAATTATAAAGAGGTAATACAACAAGGAGAAAAAATTTCGCTTCCATCGTTTCAACTAAAAAATTGGAAAAACGCAGTAGTGCCAGGTACGGTATTAACCACCATGCTTCAAAATAAGGAGATTCCAGATCCCTTTTATGGAATGAACAACGAAAAAATACCCGATATTTATACAATAGGAAAGGATTATTATACCTATTGGTTTGTTAAAGATTTTGAAGAAAAACAACCTACTAACGATGAACAGGTATGGCTACACTTCCGCGGAATTAATTATAGTTGCGAAGTCTATCTAAATGGCCATAAGGTTAATACAGAGCCTTTCAAAGGCATGTATATTCGTAAAGCCTTTAACATTACGCCTTATCTGAGAAAGGATGGCAAAAATAGACTAGCCGTTATTGTTTTCCCTCCAGATGAAGTAGGAAATCCGAATGGCGGACAAGGTGGCGATGGAACCATCGCCAAGAATGTAGGCTTACAATATACAGCGGGTTGGGATTGGATTAAGCCTATACGCGACCGAAACACAGGTATTTGGGATAAAGTTTCGATTGAGAAAGCTGGCAGCATAAGGATACAAGATCCGCATATAATCACCTTAGTTCCCGGAAAAAGAAAACCTTCGGGTTCCCAAATGCCCGCTATCATCAAGACAGCTGCTTCTTTAACGAATAGCTCCAACCAAGCAATAAGTGGCACATTAACTTATACGCTCGAAAATCAAAAAATTTCCAGCCCGATTACCATAAATCCTTCCAGTACAATGGAAGTAACACTCCCTGACTATGAATTAAAGAATCCGAAATTATGGTGGCCTGCTAACTATGGCGCTCAAGATTTGTACACCATAAACCTTCAGTTCATCCCTAATGATACAAAACAATTAGGTGATAGCGATTCCATTTCTTTTGGTGTCCGTGAGATTCAGACATCTTGGAACGCTATTACCCGTAGCAGGGAAATTGCAGTCAACGGACAGAAAATCTTCATAAAGGGAGGAAATTGGATTATCTCGGATGCTATGTTACGTTTTTCTCAAGAGCGATATGACGCGGAAATACGTTTTCATCGCGATATGAACCTTAATCTTATACGGATTTGGGGAGGAGCGTTGATTGAACGCCCTGAATTTTACGAAGCATGTGATCGATATGGTTTACTCGTATTTCAGGATTTTTGGATGTCTGGCGACTGTAATGGTCGTTGGGAAGATCCCAAAAAGTTAGATGATCAATGGACAAGACGACAATATCCGGATGATCACCACCTTTTTTTAGAATCGGCCGCAGATATGATTAAAATGATCAGAAATCATCCATCATTGGCAATGTGGTGTGGAGGAAATGAAATCACTCCACCTGACGACATCCTAATTCCTTTGCGCGATTCTATACTTCCTAAACTAGATGGTACCCGTTGGTTTGTAGATTATTCCAATTCAGATGCCATGTCTTATAATTCTTTGGGAGGAAATGGCGATGGCCCATATGGCATTCAACCTATAGAGAGCTTTTGGGCATCCCGCACTTGGCCCTTTAATTCGGAAGTAGGTTCTGTTGGGGTGGGTGATATAGAATCACTCAAAAGATTTCTGCCCATTGAAAATCAAACGGCACCTCAACACCTTGGCATTTCTGAAAATGGAAGCATAAAAGAAAGGGTAGATAGCGTTTGGGACTACCACACATATATTAGTTATGGAGCCCATATTAATGCTTATGGCACACCTAAGAATTTGGAAGATTTTGCAAAAAAAGCTCAACTGGTTAACTACGATCAATATCGAGCGCTTATGGAGGGATTTAGTGCACACATGTGGGATTGGTATACCGGAACGATTATCTGGAAAACCCAAAATCCATGGACTTCAATGCGGGGTCAAATGTACGATTACTACCTAGATCCAAACGCTGCACTATATGGTCTCCGTTCGGGGAGCGAACCGCTCCATGCCATGTACAATCCGTTTGATGGCTTTATTATGATTGTAAATAATCATTTTGAAAGCAGAAATAACATTATGTTGGTAGTTAAGGCTTATGATATGCAAGGAAAAGAATATCCACTTACGCAAGTTTTTGCCTTTATGGAGCCTTCGTCTGTTAAAAGAATTCTCTCTTTAAAAGACCGGATAAGCGAATTGAGTGAAAAAGAGGGGCTATTTTTAAGTGTAAAATTACTCGGGAGCAACAAAAATATTCTCAGCGACAATTTTTACTGGTTGCCAGGCAAAGCAGGAACCTACACCGGCTTAAACAACCTAAAACGAGCTGCTTTGGATGTAAAGGCAGAAAAATTAGCTAATGGAAATTATCAGGTAACTTTAAGTAACGACTCTTCTAACACCGTGGCATTTTTTAATCGGCTATCTATTGTAAATGCCAAAAATAAACAGCGGGTATTACCCACTTTTTATGACAATAATTACTTATCCATCCTTCCGGGAGAAAGAAGAATCATCAATATCAGTTCCTCTGGCAAAAGCGTACAAGACCCTTTAGAACTGGCATTAGAAGGCTGGAATGTCGATAAAGTATATATCCCTATAAAAAAATAAGCAGCTTTTAGCTACCTTCGCAACGATGGTTGATAACAAAAAAATTTACTTTGCTTCAGATTTCCATTTAGGTGTACCAACCTATGAAAAAAGCAGAGCGCGTGAAAATCGTTTAGTACGATGGCTAGACGCTATTAAGCATGATGCTGGTGAGCTGTATCTGATGGGCGACATTTTTGATTTTTGGTTTGAATATGCCACAGCCGTTCCAAAAGGCTTTGTCCGTTTCCTAGGTAAACTTGCAGAATTGTCTGATATGGGCGTTAAAATAACTTTTTTTAAAGGCAATCATGATATGTGGATGTTTGGCTATCTCGAAAAAGAGTTAGGTGCCACCATCATCTCGAACGAATTGGTGATAGAGCGTAATGGAAAGCGCTTTTATCTTCACCACGGCGATGGTTTAGGGCCAGGAGATGCTAAATATAAATTTCTAAAAAAATTTTTCAGAAGTCAATTTTGCCAATGGCTATTTGCGCGTCTACATCCAAATTTAGGAATTGGCCTTGCTCTGAGATGGTCAAAAAACAGCCGTATTGCCAACGGTAAAAAAGAATGGCGTAAAGAAGCAGAACAAGAATGGCTGATTGTATATTCAAAGGAAATGCTTAAAAAGCAGTACTTTGACTATTTTATTTTTGGCCATCGACATTTACCGCTCGATATTGATTTAGGCAACAATAGCCGGTATATCAATCTAGGCGAGTGGGTGAATTACAATACCTACGCTGTTTTTGAAGGAGAAAATGTTGTCCTAAAAACATTTGACGCTTAAGTGATATCGTAAAAACAAGTTATAGCATTATTGAACGCGCTTCTTTTTAGAAATCATTGTGACATAACCCCCCACTCCGCCAGTCCTGTAAATTATTATTCTGTTTGCAAAACGGGTGATGGCTTAATTCTATTTTTCGATCGTAGGTACAAAACCAAACAAGCAAAGATAACGGTCAACACAATGGGAATAACCAGTGTAATTCGAATTACTTCAGGTCCCGCCAAACTTTTAGCCTGATTGAGTGCCTGACCCATTGGCGTATTCTCTTCTGCACCTAGATAGGCGGCAAGATCGGCACCCGAAGGGAGGTATTTTAATACCAGTCCATCATAAAAATTCCCCATCAAAATGCTATAAATGGATACAGCGAACATCCCCGCCCCTCCCATCAGATTGAGTCCCAAAGCGCCTGATTGAGGAATATTTTCGGCAACAAATCCGATCATGGTTGGCCAAAAATAGCATACACCTATACCGAAAACGATAGCAGCAAAAAATATAGCATTTCCTGTTAATGTACTTAAAAGATATAAACCTACTGCGGAAACCATTGCAGATAAGAGCAAAACTCCCTGTGGTGACAGTCGATGGACAATAGGCCCAGCAAAGCCTCTTCCAATTACCATCACACCCGTAGTAAGTGTTAATATAAGGATGGCATTACTCGTCAAGTTTTTCAGCAGTACATCTATCCATTGTCCGGTAAATAGCTCTGTTACCGCTGTACCAAACATGCAGATCAGCATCACAATAAACAGAGGAGATAGTACCGCTTTATACATATCGGCGGTGGAAAATCCGGATGCCACACGCTCTGTAACCGGAAATTTTAATGTGGAAAACAGATAACCATATATTAAAGTAGGAATGATCATGATCGCCACTTGCCACTGCCAGCTAATTTGTATATAGTTGAACAGCAACACTATTAACGTTCCAATTACAATCCCACCAGGAAACCATAGATGAAAATGATTCAGTTTAACGGTTTTATTATCGGTATACAAGGAGGCAACCAGCGGATTGCATGCCGCTTCAACCGTTCCATTAGCTATCCCTATAAGCAGTGTAGAAATAAAAAGTGTCCAATAGCCGGCTGCAAAGACTGTTAATACGATTCCTGCCAAATGTAATACAAAAGCTATAACCAGTAGTTTCTTCATTCCAATAGCATCCACCACAAAACCGCCTATAATAATAGCTAAGGGAAAACCCCAAAATGCCGAGGCGGTAATAACGCCCAGCTCAGCGGTGCTTAAATGGAAATCGATAACCAGTTGGTTCATTATACCGGCTCTAATACCAAATGAAAGAGATGTTACGAGCAAGGCTAAGCAGCTTGCTACAAAAAGTTTGTTACGTTCAACGATTTGCATGATAAGGGTTCTTAAGTTTATAATTACCCAAAAGTAACTTTTTTGGTTAACTATCACAATTGCATATGAAAAGCATTTTATCTAAGTTTGTAAACTTTTTGCCCGGCTGGGTAAAAAAGCAAATCATACTAGTATGCTAGAGAAGTTAGAAGCTATAAAATTACGTTGGGAAGAAGTTGAACGCGAATTGAGCAACCCGGATACGGTGAACGACATGAAGCGTTTTGCGAAGCTGAATAAAGAATATAAAGATCTGGGCAAAATTGTCGATGAATATCATATTTATAAAAATATCATTAGCAATATAGAAACCAATAAAGATATTTTGGCCAATGAGAAAGATCAGGAATTAAGGGACATGGCGAGGGAAGATCTGGATACCTTATTGGTTCAGAAAGAAGAAAAGGAAGAGAAAGTAAGGCTCATGATGATCCCGAAAGACCCCGAAGACAGTAAGAACGCTATCTTTGAAATTAGAGGTGGGACGGGAGGTGACGAGGCCGCGCTCTTTGCGGGAGATCTCTATCGGATGTATACACGTTATTTCGATCAAAAAGGTTACCGTGTTGAGGTAATGGATGTAACAGAAGGCACAGCAGGGGGATATAAAGAAGTTATTTTAAAGGTTAGCGGGGAAGATGTTTATGGTCAATTAAAATACGAATCGGGTGTACATAGGGTACAGCGTGTTCCAGATACGGAGACACAGGGCCGTGTGCATACATCTGCCGCTTCAGTTGCTGTTTTACCGGAGGCAGAAGAAGTGGATGTAGAAATTAATCCTGCAGACGTAGACTTGCAAACTTCCAGATCAGGAGGCGCAGGTGGTCAAAATGTAAACAAAGTGGAGACGAAAGTTCAATTAACACACAGGCCTTCGGGCATTGTGGTTGTGTGTCAGGTAGAACGCTCCCAGCTAGCTAACCGCGAACTAGCGATGGAAATGCTGCGCAGTAAACTTTATGAATTAGAACTTCAGAAAAAACAAGGAGATATTGCTGCCAAACGTAAAACGATGGTCTCAACAGGAGACAGATCGGCCAAAATACGCACCTATAATTATCCGCAAGGACGAGTAACCGAACATCGCATCGGATTGACAATGTATAATCTTCCTGCCATCATGGATGGTGATATTCAGGACATTATAGATGCTCTTCAGTTTGCCGAAAATGCTGAAAAAATGAAAGAAGGAGGGCTTTAATAATTTTTTTCACAAAAAGATTTTAAATTTAAAAAAACGCACTATATTTGCAGTCCTCAAAAGAGGGGAATAGGTCCGGTAGTTCAGCTGGTTAGAATACATGCCTGTCACGCATGGGGTCGCGGGTTCGAGTCCCGTCCGGACCGCTTTTTATAAATCTCTCGTTTCTTACGCAGAGATTTTTTTTTCTCCTGTTTTTCTTGTCACTAAATAAGTCTTTAGACTCTTAGCTATCAAGATTCAGTTGGGTTATCGAAACTTATATTAAACTATATTCATAAACTAAACCTGCTTTCATAGGCGGGTTATTTCTTTTTCATAGCACATGCACGGATTTGGATTGCTTCGTAACGAAGCGGGCAAGACTTTGAAGCTCGCAGGACCTATCATCTTAGGTGAATTGGCACAAATGGCCCTTAGCCTGATTGACACTGCTATGGTAGGATCAGTGAGCTATAAGCAGCTTGCCGCAGCGGCTTTGGTAATGAGTGTGGTTAATATTCCTTTTGTATTCGGAATAGGTTTAACGATGTCTGTCTCCCAACTCGTAGCTATGGCCCATGGCCGAAACGATGCACAAAAAGTATCTCATTATTTATATAACGGCTTTTTGTTATGCCTGGTTGCGGCAATTATTATCTCTGTGGGTTTAGAATGCAGCAAGAACATTTTATTTAACCTAAAGCAAGATCCGGAGGTCGCTGCGATGGCTGTTCCTTTTTTAAGAATTATAGGAATATCAATTATTCCGATGATTCTATTCATGACCCTTAAGCAGTTTACAGATGGCCTGGAGTATACGCGTACTGCTATGACACTATCTTTGATTGCTCTGCCTTTAAACGCGTTCCTAAACTGGCTATTTATCTTTGGAAACTGGGGATTCCCGCGCCTTGAGTTGGTTGGTGCTGCTTGGGGAACCTTAATTACACGAACGCTTATCTTCATAGCGCTAACTATTATTATTTTCAAACATAGAACTTTTAGGCGATATATTGCGGCGGGCCGTGCAAATTGGAAATTTAGCTGGACTACCATAAAAGAGCTGTTAGGAATTGGCATTCCAAGCAGCCTACAAGCCGGCATGGAGGTAGGAGTTTTTGCTGTTTCTGCAATTTTGGTCGGAACAATTGGCGCTGTTGAACAAGCCGCTCACCAAATAGCGATGAATTGTGCAGCATTTACATTTATGGTATCCATGGGCCTAGCCCAAGGAGGCGCTATTCGCGTTAGCAACGCCTACGGACGGAACGACTGGAAACACATCCTCACAATTGGAAAAAGCAGCATGCTAACAGCCCTCGCTTACGGCGTCCTCTGTTTTATTATTTTCATCTCCTTTAATAATTTTCTCCCAAAAATTTTTAACAACAACGTGGAGGTTGTTGCACTCGCATCTTACCTATTGATTTTTGCAGCCATTTTCCAGATTTCCGATGCCACTCAGGCGGTAGGGGTGGGACTACTCCGTGGCGCCAAAGATGTTAAGATTCCCACGCTTTTGGTGGGTGTTGCCTATTGGGCAGTAGGCTTACCCATTGGCTACTTACTTGCTTTTCATTTTGACATGAAAGCACCAGGCATTTGGACAGGTTTAATTATAGGACTTAGCCTGGTTTCTGCTTTTTTAACTATTCGCTTTTTAAAATTGAAAAGAAATCTGTAAATAAAAGGCGTATTTTCTGTTTATTGTTCACAACATCACCACAAGTAATGATAAAAAAAGTAAACGCTTCAAAATAATAACAAAAAATCCTATTTTTTTCAATAAAAAATATATACAACTCAAA
>DATMSZ010000366.1:0-19374 GCA_035565175.1 Pseudosphingobacterium sp. | reverse complement strand
CCTATCTCCGTCAGCATTTCGTTCTGGAGAATTCGATCGGATAGAAAAAGACAAAAAATAAATAAGTTTGAACAAACACTTTGCCGGTACGACTATCTAACTTTAATTATTAAACTGAAAAACAAAGATAGATATGAGCAGACTAAAAGGAAAAATTGCTGTTATTACCGGTGCTTCTCAAGGTATGGGAGAGTCTCACGCTAGGGAATTTATAAAAGAAGGTGCCAAGGTAGTGTTGACAGACCTAAATGAAGAACGCGGTTTAGCAATTGCGGAAGAGTTAGGAGAAAATGCAATATTCATTAAACAGGATGTTACTAAAATTGAAGATTGGGAAAAAGTTGTATCGGAAACCGAAACTAAATTCGGACATGTGAATGTTCTTGTTAACAATGCAGGTATCTTGGGGCCTATCAAAACAGTTACGGAAATATCTGTGGAAGATTATCTAAAAGTAATAGAAATTAATCAAAACAGCGTTTTCTACGGAATGAAATATACGATTCCCTCCATGTTGAAAGCAGGAGTTGGTTCTATAGTAAATATTTCTTCTGTTGCCGGGATCGTAGCAATTCCCGGATATCCAAGTTTAGCTTATATGGGTAGTAAGTTCGCCGTGCGCGGACTGACCAAAGCTGCTGCGGTAGAATATGGCAAGAGCAACATCAGAGCAAACTCTGTACATCCAGGCTACATTAAGACTCCCATGATGGTGGAGGCGACTGATGAAGATGGAGGAGGTGCGGGAGATGTTACACCATTGGGTAGAATGGCGGATGCCAAGGAGGTCAGTGATCTCGTCATATTTCTAGCATCGGATGAGTCTTCCTTTCTTACGGGTACAGAGCAGGTTATTGACGGCGGTATGAGTATTCAATAAAAAGTCATTTGTTAAGTATCCAGAAACCGGATAAGGAACAAACGCTTTGTAGAATCTAAAAAAATCATATAGTAAAAAAGGTAGAAGCTTTTTTCTGCCTTTTTTTATTGTATACAATTTGAATGAAATGGAATCTACATATTATTACCATTACCAAACCGCTATATGGGAGGCTTAAAACTTTGTAAAGTTTGGTCAAGGGCGATGACCGATCCTGTAAACAAAGTAAATAGGACTTTTAAACAAAGTTTTCTAGTAATATGATTTCTATTTTTGTCCTAACAAAATTTTTTAAAAAAATGGGACAAAATAATTATAACGGGGCATTACAAAAACCGGTAGGTTCAGGCTTCAACGCAACATCAACAACAAATGATGTTATCAAAGGAATTGACCTTACAGGCAAAACCGCAATTGTAACAGGTGGTGACGGCGGACTTGGCTTAGAAATTACCAAAACACTGACTTCGGCAGGGGCAACGGTTATCGTTCCGGCAAGAGATACGGAAAAAGCAAAGGAAAACCTGAAAGGGATTGCCCATGCAGAAGTAGCAACATTGAACCTGACAGACCCTGTTTCTATTGATGCATTCGCTGAAAACTTTTTGGCATCAGGCAGACCACTGCATATGCTTATAAACAACGCAGGTGTGATGTGGACACCTTTGCAACGGGATGAACGTGGCTACGAAGGACAATTTTCGACCAATCATTTAGGACACTTTCAACTCACTGCAAAACTTTGGGACGCTTTGAAAAAAGCAAATGGCGCAAGAGTGGTAACAGTTTCCTCTTCAGCACATCATTTTTCGCCGGTACTTTTTGAAGATGTAAATTACAATGCAAGGAAATACAACAAATTTGAAGCCTATGGACAATCCAAAACCGCAAACGTGCTTTTCACGGTAGAGCTGGATAAAAGAGCACAGCAATTTGGTGTTCGGGCATATACTCTGCATCCTGGTCTAATTCTAACAACCAATCTGGGCAGATATTTAACTTTTGATGATTTTGTTGCACTAGGCACATTGCACCCAGACGGAACACCAAACATAGAAGCCGAAGCCGCAATGAAAAAAATACAGAAAACCAAAGAGCAGGGGGCTGCCACCACTGTTTGGGCTGCAACAAGCCCGCAGCTTCAAGAGATTGGAGGCGTTTATCTGGAGGATGCCGAAATCGCAGATTACAGTCCAGACCACTACGGCAATGAGGGCGGCAATAAAAATCCAGCTGGGACATCTGGGGTTGCGCTGTTTGCACTGGAAGCGAAGGCTGCTCAGAGGCTCTGGAGCATAAGCGAAGAATTGACACACATAAAATTTGATATCTAAAATAATCAAAGGGAATAGGGCGCAACTAGTTGTGGCCCAATTTCTTTTTTTACCTTTGCATTATGGCAATAAGACAAGCAAATCACCACGCTGAAATTGTTTTTACCTGCAGCGAGGCAGTTCATCACAATACCGAACTGATTGCCGAGGAACATTCTATTGTACGGGTTTTGTCGGGCGAATTAAAAGTAGTCCAATCCGATAAAACCTATGTTTTAGGAGCCGGAGATACGCATTTGTTACCCAGAAATAGGCTGGCAACACTGATAAAATCCGAAAAAGACGGTTTGCCCTACAAAGCCATTATCGTAAAGCTGACTCCCGATGTCCTGAGATCTTATTACGAGCATCAGCAGACGGAAACGCTTCTAGGCGCTAAATCCGACGACATTGTTCCGTTACCCAAAAGTCCGTTGTTGGATAGCTTTTTTGCTTCTATGCTTCCTTATTTCGATTTGGATTACAAATTGCCACAAGACCTGTCGAAACTAAAAATTCAGGAGGCCATTACCATTTTACGTTCCGTAAATAGAGACATTGATAATATTTTATCTGACTTTTCCGAACCGCACAAAATCAATATTTCAGAATTTATGGAAAAGAATTATATGTTCAATATGCCAATAGAAAAATTTGGTTACTTAACAGGCCGTAGTCTGACTACTTTTAAACGGGATTTTAAAAAGGCATTCAATACAACGCCACAAAGGTGGCTGACATGGAAACGGTTGGAACTAGCCCATTATCAACTGACTGAAAAACGCAGAAAACCTATTGATGTGTTCTACGAAGTTGGCTTTGAAAACTTATCACACTTCTCCTACGCTTTTAAAAAACAATTCGGATACTCACCAACAAAACTTACAGTAAGAAAAACAAATATCAGTCGCTAACAACATTTTGGCAAAATGAATTGCATCGGACTATTGATATTGAAAAAGTAAAGGAAAGGACCCAATTTCATTTTTCGTTTTTTGAGTTAGGCCTTTTTATCTATCCCTGGTATTTCCCTGCCGCTGCCGGCCCCGGTTATTTGATCCGTATAAATGATCGTAAAAATATCCTGGCAATAACGGACTTAAAAACCGTGATTAGGATACAACATGCAGAGAATCGGCTAAGCTGACAGTTTAAACGTTTCTGACCTTTGTACTGTAATAAAAAAATATAAAAAAATGACAACTGAAAATTGGACAGCAGATAGCATCCCTTCACAAAAGGGAAAAACAATTTTAATTACAGGTGCAAGCAGTGGCATTGGAAAAGAAACCGCAAAGTTATTTCAATCAAAAGGCTGGAATGTAATCGCTACAATGAGAAATCCGGAAAACGGATCAGAATTGAAGCAATTAGAAAATGTTTTAGTAGCCAAACTTGATGTTTTAGATCTAGATTCTATTCAAAATGCGTTTATGGAAGGCGCTCAAAAATTTGGCAGCATTGATGTATTGCTTAACAATGCTGGTTATGGTGCATACGGACCATTGGAGGTATTCAGTAGAGAGCAGGTTTTGAGACAATTCAACACCAATGTTATCGGACTCCTGGATGTTACCAGAACCGTTTTGCCTCACTTTAGACAAAATAAAAAGGGTATTATCATTAATATTTCTTCCATTGGAGGCAAAATGACTTTCCCAATGGGTTCATTATATCACGGGACAAAATTTGCTGTCGAAGGTATTTCAGAGTCCCTTAGTTATGAAGTAGCGCAGTTTGGCGGCCAAGTAAAAATTGTTGAGCCGGGTATGATAGCAACTGATTTTTCGGGTAGATCTTTAGATTTTAGTAACGATGAACATATAGCTGAATATCAGGGTATTGTTAATTCTTTAATGGCAGCAATGCCCACAATGGCTGGAAATGCCTCGCCTGCAAGTTTGGTGGCCGAAGTAATCTTTAAAGCCGCAACAGATGGAACAGATCAATTAAGATATACGGCGGGAGAAGATGCCAAAATGCTTATGGCAAACCGTCAGCAATACGATGATGCCACATTTATTAGCGGTATAAAATCACAATTCGGCCTTAAATAGTAGAAATACATATTTCAATGCTGAAAACACCAAAGCCTATGAATAATAGGTTTTGGTGTTTTTACTTATGTACTATCCTAACAAACAGGCCGTGCGGCTATGAACGAACTGAAAAACCTTGATTAGGATACAACATACAGAGAATCGGCTACAATGGCAGATCAAAGACCATGGATCTTTGTACCATACTTAAAATACGAAATATAGTGGTGACAAAAAATTGGACGGCGAACGATATCCCGTCACAACAAGGAAAAATAATTCTCATTACAGGTGCAAACAGCGGACTTGGATTAGAAGCATCAAAAGTATTGAGCAGCAAGGGTGCTCACGTAATCATGACTGCCCGGAACCTGAAAAGTGGCAATGAAGCAATTTCCCTGATCAAGAAGAAAAACGCTAATGCTAAGCTGGACCTGATGCAATTGGACTTGTCCGATTTTGCGTCAATACATCAATTTTCTCTAGAGTTTTATAATAAGTACAAGCAACTTGATGTACTCATCAATAATGCCGGCGTTATGTTTCCAGCAAAACGGGAACTTACCAGGCAAAAATTTGAAATTCAGTTTGGAACGAATCATTTAGGGCATTTCCTGCTAACTGGCTTGCTTTTGGATTTATTAGAAAGCACCCCAAATTCCCGTATAGCAATACAGTCAAGTGGGCAGCACAAGGCAAAAATGGGTAAGCCCGATATCCATTTTGATGACCTGAATTTTGATAAAGGATATAACAAATATATGGCCTACTCTCAAAGCAAACTTGCAAACCTTTTATTTGCGTACGAACTGGACAGACAGCTGAAAGCGAACAATATAGATATCACCGTCGCTGCTGCTCACCCTGGCTATACAAAAACAAATCTCATAAGGCATACAGGTTTTTTTGTTCAGGCCATCATTACTAATATACTTGCACAGAGCGTTGAGATAGGCACATTACCCATATTAAGAGCTGCAACTGATAAAAGTGTAACCGGTGGTGAATACTTTGGACCAACCAAAATGAACGAAATGCGCGGATATCCTGAATTGGTAAAATCCAGTGACAAATCCTATGATAAGGGGTTAGCTGAAAAACTTTGGAAGGTTTCTGAAAAATTGACCCAAATTAAATATAATTTCAATGGAAAATAAAATCCGTTTCAGAACTGGATAAACCGATGGATTAAGCGTCACAGATATCGGTTTACAATTGTCCATTCCGCCTTTTACTTTCAATCAATGCTTATTTATGAAGATAATCAACCTGTGTACTGTCCTGTTGGCAACAACGGCCGGTGTTAGTCATGCCCAAACAAATGCCGATGCTTACCGTAAGCATATGGCGGATTCAATTAAGAGGGTATCTATGACGGAGGCCGCCATAAGAAATCCAACACTACGACAAGTCGTGGTATCAACCGACGTGATTGCTCCAACCAATATTAAAAGCGAACTACACGGCAACAAACTGTTTGATGCTAAACTAAGCCAGGTTCGTACCACCGCTATTTTCACAGTACCCATAACATCATGGGGAAAGAACAGCATATCAACCACATTAAGCGCTTTTCAGCAGCGCTTTCATTTGAGCGAGGTTACACCCCATCAGACAGGTTTAGGTGATTTGGAAGGGCGGACAATAAACAAGCTCACTGTAGGTTTTTCCGGTAGTTTTACCCGTATTGACTCGCTTTTTGGTCGCCAGATAGTTTACCTTGCAAGTGTTTCAGGCTTAACAGGAGAAAGCAGTTCTGTACAAAAAATGAGTTACCTTGGTGCGCTGATATTCACCTTTAAACAAACACCCAAAACAAGGCTCAATTTAGGTTTGCTGATTAATATCGATCCTTCTGTTAATGTACCTGTAATTCCTATTATCACATACTGGCACAAGTTTGAAAACGATCTCGAACTCAATGTTAACCTGCCACGTGAGATTGCACTCCGAAAAACAATATCACCCAAGCTTTGGGTAAATTTCGGCACCAGCCTTGCCGGGTCAATAGCTTTTTTCAAACATAACCGTCCCGATTTTCCGGAAGACGGCAACTACAGTACACTGGAGCTGAAAACCGGTCCCGGTATGGAATACCGATTTGCAAGGAAGTTTATTTTTGGCGTAAACGCGGGAGCCATAACAGCTGTCCAGGCCCGCGAGTTTAAAGTTGGTGATAATGCAAACAATCACTTTTTAAACAACAGGATCACCACGGCGCCCTACGTGAACTTCACATTCTCGGTGCTGCCGTTTTTATAACTCGTTATTTTTCATAAATGCCGTCCAGGTGCGACCATGAGCTAACTGATAAAACCGTGATCTGGATACAACATACAGAGATTTGGCTACGACCACGGATTAAAGTCTAATTACCTTCGCTATTATAAAAGATATAAAAATTGGGACAACAAATTGGACATTGGACGAGACCCCCACACAGCAAGGAAAAAACAATTATCCTCACAGGAGCAAACAGTGGATCTGATTAACCCAAATTATTTGTAATTTTAAATGACCATGAGTGCGACAGAAAATAAATTTGTAAAAATAAACTCCGTTTCGGAGCTGCATAAACTCATGCGGCTTCCAAAGCCTAAACATCCGTTGGTCAGCCTGATCAACTATAACGATGTTCGGTATGATGCCATTGATATCTCGGTGAAGGCAGTACTCAACTTTTACACCGTTTCCATAAAGCATAACGCTGACTGCAAGTTCAACTATGGCCAGAATTATTATGATTTTGATGAAGGTGTCCTTGCATTTATGGAACCGGGACAGATCGCATCAGGCACGCAGGAGGGAAACACAAGGGCAGATGGGTGGCTATTGGTTTTTCATCCCGACCTTATCAGAAATTACCCTATCGGGAAAAATATAAAAAATTACGGGTTCTTTTCATATGCAATAAACGAGGCATTGCACCTGTCCGAGTCTGAAGAAGCGATGCTTGGAGAGATTTTCAAGAATATTGAGAAAGAATACAATCACTCGATAGACCAATTCAGCCAAGATGTAATGGTTTCACAGATTGAGCTGTTACTCAATTATTCCAACCGATTTTACAACAGGCAATTCATCACCCGCAAAACAGCCAGCAGTGATTTATTGACAAAAATGGAAATTTTGCTTGACGAATATTTTGAAAGCGACAAAATAGTTGAATCAGGACTTCCAACTGTTCATTTTTTTGCTGAGAAATTAAATTTATCGCCCAATTATTTAAGTGATATGCTGAGAACTATCACAGGTCAAAGCACCCAACAACATATCCATAACAAACTAATCGAAAAAGCGAAAGAAGCATTGTCAACTACAAATCTTACAGTAAGCGAAATTGCATATCAGTTAGGGTTCGAGCATCCACAATCATTCAGCAAATTATTTAAAACCAAAATGAATGTTTCTCCACTGGAGTATCGTGCATCTTTCAATTAATGAGGGAAATTCAAAGTTGGCACATCACTCAGTAAGTGTTATAATCTGATACGGCGGTTTTCTGAAGATATAGATATTGTATTGGCAATGGCTGTAATCAGACCTGACCTTTTAGGATCGTCATTTGGAATTACTTCTCAAACAATCATTGGCCGATTACTATGTTGAGGGTCAACGCAGTCGGGCAAATGCGAGACCAAGTGGAATAAAAATACCAGGATTTTTTATGAAGCTGTTTCCATATTTCGGAATTTACTTCAGTAATTACTTCCGGAAAACATACGGTCAGTTATACCGCGATTATGCCCAACAATATAAGCTAAACCTGATTGAAAGCCGGTTGATGACTTTCAATGCCAACATGAAAGAAATAGCCAAAGAATTTGGATTCCATGATCTCAACCACTTTTACGTGTGTGGCATTCTTATTATCTTTAAAAGTTTTTAGAAGGAATACAGCAGCTGGCAAGCCAGTAAAAGATGAATAGAAATTAGTCCATTTTTATATGAAACACTTGGAAGCTTTTACACACGAGGTCGGATTTCCCGATAAAGATTTGGCGGATTTCGTTAGCCATTTCTGGTGTAGCAAGTGGCCTATGGGCATACAAGAGTGCTTCAATTATCATTCAACGGCTAATACCAATACAGAACTAGTTTTTGCCTTTGCGCCTGGGCAACAACCTGTTTTTTCTACTCTGCAAGGTCATACCGCTAACTTTTGCTGCCTGCAAACAGGCGGACTTTCCGAAATGTTTGGCGTGTCGTTTTACGCTTATGCAATTCCCTATTTCTTTGAAGCTTCAGCGTTCGATGTACTTAATCAACTGGTAGATTTTAAAGAAATAATAAAGTTTGATGCCGCAATAATTATTGACGAACTGGCTTGCGCTGGTAGTTTTACGCACCGTATCGAGATCATGACCCGGTATCTGAAAAATAAATTTAATTTAAACAGAAAACAGGATGGCACAATGGTAAACGCCATAAAAACGATAAGGAAGCTGCGTGGGCAGGTAAATATTAAAGCCTTGGCAAATAATAGCTCATTGTCGCAGAAGCAGTTTGAAAGAAGATTCAAAACTTTCGCTGGTTTCAATCCTAAACTTTATTCCAGGATACTCCGTTTCGAAAACTCCCTTTTCCCATATCAAAATAATACTAGTCTCACGGATAAAGCTCTTGACCTTGGATACTACGACCAAGCTCATTTTATAAATGATTTTAAGCAATTTTCAGGCTTTAGCCCAAGCAATTATACACCAATTTCATAATTGGCAACATGTCTATTTTTTCCAATTCCGGCTTAGTTCATTGAAGTAGTTTTGTATATTCTAATGATAATTTGAAATATGAATATAGCCGAACAAAGCCCCGAAAAAGTTATTCCAATTATGCCTTGCCCTGATATACAGACGCAGGTAACCTTTTACAAAACCTTGGGTTTTGACATATTAGGAGTGTATACATCACCAAATCCGTATGCTTCATTAAAATGGAATAAAATAGAATTACATTTTTGGGGTAGTCGGAAGATAGTACCTGCTGAAAATTCAACCATGTGTTTTATTATGGTAAGGGATGTTGACGAAATAAACCGTGCCTTTACTACAGCACTGAAAAAGTACTATGGCAAAATCCCAAGAACCGGGTTTCCAAAGATAACGAAGGTTCGAAACCTCGTTGATGACTGCCGTTTTACCTTAACCGATCTGGGGGGGAATACGCTATTTATTGGCAGCAAGGCTACCGAACAGGACAGATTTTTCCGTAAACTGGATAACCAGGAACATGCAAAAAGATTTGCAGCGTTATATGACGTTGTTTATTCAAAAGAAGATCCGATAATGGCAGAAAACATGCTTCCAAGGTATTCCGTTGTCGGTGATGATTTGCATGGTTTAGACAAAGCCAAATACTTACTGGTAGTTGCAGAAATTCGAAAGCATTTAAACAAAAAGATTGAGGATTCTGTGTTAAAACAATTAATTAATCAGCATGGCGGTAACAGCAAAGATTGGAAAAGAATAGAGCAGAAATACCTTGAGATATTAAAGCGGGATTTGTAGTTCGCATAACGTGATTCATCATCGAACATTCGTAATCAGGCTAGATTCTTTCTATACTTAAAAATCGCAGTACCATGGGGGGAGAGATAGCGATAATAATAAAAAAATTACCTTTTTAATTTAAGATCGTGTTGCTTAGTTTGTTGCTTAGCTTTACTTTTGCTGCGTGAAAAGGTTTATTCTCTATATAATGCTTATACTATTGATAAGCGAGGCAACCTCCCTGTATCAACTAGCAAAGCTGCCAAGTTTATACAGGCATTTTATGGAACATAAAACGCTTTCACCAACGGTTAGTTTTACTGAGTATCTTTCAATGCACTATTGGGGGCAAGACCTCAATGACGATGATGACGAGAAGGATATGCAATTGCCGTTTAAAAAGTTTGATATCCATACGCCCGTCTTTCTTTTCGTAGCTTTCGATAAATCATTTGCAA
Organism: Pseudosphingobacterium sp.; assembly: GCA_035565175.1. Taxonomy (GTDB): domain Bacteria; phylum Bacteroidota; class Bacteroidia; order Sphingobacteriales; family Sphingobacteriaceae; genus Olivibacter. The sequence goes on along the minus strand of DATMSZ010000366.1, from coordinate 9,192 downwards.
TCAAGCCCCAATATTGGCCGGTTAATACCAACTTTGCATGGGATAGGCTTGTTGTGTACTTCAATCCCGAACAGAACGCACTCTTTCGGCCCCCCAGAGTTTAAATACATTTATTTCATGACATGCAGGGAATAATACCTGCTTAATCGCTGTTCGCCGTAAGGGGGTCGGCTTGTGTTTTTATGTATTTACACTTTAAAATTCCATGTTAGATAAAATCATTCAGTTTTCAGTCAAGAATAAACTGGCAATTGGTATATTCATGTTACTATGGGTAGTTTATGGCAGTTACCAGGTCACCCAACTACCCATTGATGCCGTTCCCGATATAACCAATAACCAAGTCCAGATTATTACCACAGCCCCGTCCTTGGGTGCAGAGGACGTAGAACGATTAATTACATTTCCGATAGAACTAGCAATCAGTAACGTTCCCGGTATACAGGAGAACAGGAGTATGTCACGATTCGGGCTTTCACTAATCACTGTTGTGTTTGAGGAAGGTACGGATGTTTATTGGGCACGTCAACAGATTACCGAGCGGCTTTCGCAAGTAGAAATCAACGAAAATGCCAATGTCCCGTCCCTTGCACCGGTAACTACCGGACTGGGCGAAATATACCAGTATGTGTTAAAACCCCGAAAAGGATATGAAGACAAATTCACATTGGCAGATCTCCGTTCCACACAAGATTGGCTCGTAAGAAGGCAGTTATTGGGTACACCTGGTGTGGCCGATGTCTCTACCTTCGGAGGTGAGCTTAAGCAATATGAAGTTTCGGTAAACCCGGCAAAGCTTAAGGCGCTTAACCTAACCATAAGCGATGTTTTTACCGCCCTGAGCAGAAATAACCAGAATACCGGTGGCGCTTATATTGAAAAAGGTCCTTCAGTTTTATATATCCGAAGCATTGGACTTACCAAATCAATCGAAGATATCAATAAAATTGTAGTGAAGAGTAATGGCGGGGTGCCCGTACTCATCAGCCATGTGGCCGACGTCCGCTTGGGTTCAGCTACACGCTATGGAGCATTAACCATGGCAGGTTTGGGGGAAGTGACCGGCGGGATTGTGATGATGCTCAAAGGGGGAAACTCTTCCGAGGTTATCGACAACGTTAAGCAACGGATCGTCCAGATACAGAAAACCCTTCCCGAAGGATTAGAGATCGAGCCTTTCCTCGATCGTACCAAGATGGTTAAAAATGCAATCGGCACCGTTGAGCACAACCTGCTTGAGGGGGCATTGATTGTCGTGCTCGTGCTGGTACTCTTTTTGGGTAATCTAAGGGCGGGATTAATTGTAGCCTCCGTTATCCCCTTATCCATGCTCTTTGCCATAACCATGATGAATACCTTTGGAGTAAGTGGCAACCTAATGAGTCTGGGTGCGTTGGATTTTGGTCTCATTGTGGACGGTGCCGTCATTATCGTAGAGGCAATTCTGCACCATATACATTTTTCCAAAAAATATGACGGTATCAGTCGTATTTCACAAGAAGACATGAACCGTGAAGTAACCGGGTCTGCATCGCGCATGATGAACGCAGCCGTCTTTGGTCAGATCATTATCCTGATCGTGTATTTGCCAATCCTGTCCCTTACAGGGATAGAGGGGAAAATGTTCAAACCAATGGCGCAGACGGTGGCATTTGCCATTCTGGGAGCCTTTATACTTTCGCTCACCTACGTGCCGATGGTGAGTTCTCTGTTAATCAGTAAAAAGATAACCCATAAACCGAATCTGTCCGACCGTATCATGACACGGATAGAAAACGGATACCATCAAGCGTTGGTAAGGGCTTTATCCATCCGCCGATCATTGGTAGCACTCGCGTTTATATTGTTCGGCGTGTCGGTATTTATGTTCATGCGTATGGGTGGCGAGTTTATACCACAACTGGAAGAGGGCGATTTTGCCGTGGAAACCAGATTGTTGGTAGGCACCAACCTCAGTACTACCATTGACGCCATTGATCGTATCGCCGAAACGCTGCAGGAACAATACCCCGAAGTTGAAAAAGTGGTATCAAGAATTGGCAGCGCCGAAATCCCCACCGACCCTATGCCTATTGAGGGAGGAGACATGATTATTGTGCTGAAACCAAAATCGGAATGGACCAGTGCAGAAAGTTTTCCTGAACTTGCCGACAAAATGGCCGCAACCGCACAGGAGGTGATACCTGGAGTGATCACGGGCTTCCAGTATCCCGTTCAGATGCGGTTCAATGAACTCATGACCGGGGCGAAACAAGACGTCGTCTGTAAAATCTTTGGTGAGGACCTCGAGAAACTGGCAACCTATGCCGATCAGCTGGGAAATATTGTGAGAACGGTAGATGGAACGGCCGATCTTTATGTGGAGAAAGTAACCGGTATGCCTCAGATCGTCATTGATTTCAACCGTAATGAGATTGCCAAATACGGTATGGATATCGAAAACCTAAACCGCACCATCAATGCAGCCTTTGCAGGTGCTGCGGCAGGAAAGGTTTACGAAGGTGAAAAAAGTTTCGATCTAGTGGTAAGAGTTGGCAGCGAGGGGAGGAGAAGCATCGAAGATGTCCGTAACTTACCAATATCTACCCCAACGGGGATCCAGGTACCGCTCTATCAGGTAGCCGATATACAGGAGATCGAGGGGCCCAATCAGATACAGCGCGAGGATGCGCGCCGGCGGATCATCGTGGGCTTCAATGTGCGAGGGCGAGATGTGCAAACCATTGTTGAAGAACTCCAGCAAAAGATTGGCACCAAACTGAAGTTAGATGAAGGTTATAGTATAGCCTACGGCGGTGCTTTTGAAAATTTGCAACAAGCCAAGAGCCGGTTGAGCATCGCTGTCCCTACTGCACTTTTACTCATTTTTGTAATGCTATATTTTGCGTTTTCGTCCTTTAAGGAGGGCGCACTGATCTATACTGCCATACCATTGTCAGCCATCGGCGGTGTATTTGCCCTAACCTTAAGGGGCATGCCCTTCAGTATTTCTGCTGGCGTCGGATTTATTGCTCTTTTCGGCGTAGCGGTGCTGAATGGGATCGTGCTGATTTCCGAATTTAACCGGATAAAAAAAGAAGGCGTGATAAGCGACCCCATGCAGCTCGTAATGATCGGAACCCGGAACAGGCTACGTCCGGTACTGATGACGGCGGCCGTAGCTTCGCTTGGTTTCCTGCCGATGGCACTCAGCAATGGTGCCGGAGCGGAAGTACAGCGGCCTTTGGCAACTGTTGTGATCGGGGGACTTATAACAGCCACCCTGTTAACTTTATTTGTGTTGCCCTCCCTGTACCTGCTCTTTAACAGAACGCCTAAGCTCAACGTGAATAAGAATTTAAGCGCAGTTATCGTGTTCATGTTCCTCGCTTATCAGGCGGCCGCACAGAAGCAGCCGGTAAAAATAAGCCTCGACAGGGCGTTGAAGGTGGCGGCGGGCAATAATAAACAATTGCAGGGTACACGCATGGAACAGCAAGCCGTTGAAGAACTCCAGCACAGTGGGTTCGATCTGCCCAAGACCCAACTGTCAGGAGATTACGGGAAATTTAACAGCATATACAGTGACAATAGGATCGGTGTGAGCCAATCTTTCAGCTTTCCCACGGTATATACGAACCAGAAAAAGATGTTGCAGGCAAATTCCGAAGCCTCACGTGCCCAGACTAAGCTGAGTGAACAGGAGCTCAGAGCAGGTGTTAGGTTGGCATTTTTCGATTACGCAGTAATGAATGAGCGGAAACAGCTGCTGCTCTATGCAGATAGCATCTATCGGTTATTCGAAGCCAAATCACTAAAGCGTTTTGAGAGCGGCGAGGCCAATATTCTTGAAAAGACGGCAGCGCAATCTCACCGACAGCAAATTACCAACCAGCTGAATATGCTTGAAAAGGACCTTGCCATTGTAAGAAAACAGTTTAACCTGTATCTACAGGATAGTATTATGTACGTTCCTGATCCTAGCCACTCGAAAGTTACCGTTACCCAATCACTGACAGATGATTCCATTGTGACCGATGGGCTTCCGGCTGCCGCTCTGGCCAGGCATACGGAGGAAGCGGCCCGTAGCCGGTGGCGCGTAGAGCGCGCCCGTCTTCTTCCCGATCTCACAATAGGTTACAACAACCAGAGTCTGCAAGGAGTTCAGAATGTAAATGGACAGGATGTTCTTTTCACCGGCAGGGATCGCTTCAATTATTTCAGCGCGGGAGTAAGCATTCCATTGTTCTTCAAAGCGCAATCGTCTAAAGTAGCGGCAGCGAAGCTGCAATGGCAGAGTCAAATAAAAAAAGCTGATCAAGTTCAACTACAGTTACATGCTGAAATTATGAACGCCCGCGCTCAGGTGCAGAAATTTGAGGAGAGTCTCGAATATTACGAAAATCAAGGACTTAGCAATGCAGATTTGATCATTGCTACGGCAGACCAACAGTTTCAGGCTGGAGAAATCGATTACCTACAGTGGGTTATCCTGGTAGATCAGGCCATCACCATCAGAAATGAATATATCAATATGCTTGGCAACTATAACCAGGCCGTTATCCAGTTACAAAAATTAAACGATCAATAATTTAAAATGAAAGCATTTATATACAGTTGCATCTGCCTTTGGTTTTTGGCGGCATGCAGCAATGAAAACAAGCAAGAAGCAGAAGCGATCAATCAAAAAGACAATATTGCTGATCCTGTTACTGAAACTGTACGACTCACTTCCCAGCAGCTACAAAGCGTCGGTATCGAAGTTGGTAGCCCCCAGTCAGGTCGTGTAAGTGGCCTGCTTACGCTGCAAGGAGCAGTCGAAGTGCCTCCCCAAAATATCATTAGCCTGAGTTTTCCTATGGGCGGGTATCTGAAATCCACAGCCATGTTACCTGGAACACACGTGAGAAAGGGACAAGTACTGGCCATAATGGAAGATATGCAGTTTATTCAATTACAGCAAGATTACCTAACCGCTAAGACAGATTTTGAGTTAGCAGAAAAGGAGTTTATTCGTCAACGGGAACTTAATAGCAGTAAAGCAAGCAGCGATAAGGTCTTCCAGCAGGCAAATGCCCAAATGGAACGCCAAAAGATTTTAATGAATGCATTGGGTGAAAAGCTAAAGCTGATCGGTATCAACATCAATAGCCTTAACGCATCCAATATTTCTAAAAGTGTAGCGGTATTATCACCCATCAATGGTTTTGTGTCCAAAGTAAACGTAACGGTTGGTAAATATACCGCTCCAACCGATATACTATTTGAGCTGGTAGATCCGCGCGATATCCATCTGGTATTAAACGTATTTGAGAAAGATCTACAGCGCATAGCTGTTGGAGAGCAAGTGGCCGCCTATTCAAATAGTGAACCGGACCGTAAATTTGATGCGGAGGTCATTCTGATAAACAAAACACTTGATGCCAATCGCATGGCGGAGGTGCATTGCCATTTCAAAAAATATGACGCCTCGCTTGTACCCGGAATGTTCATGAATGCAGAAGTTTCAATCAAGGGTATGCAAGCACTTACCGTACCGGAAGATGCAGTTGTGAGGTGGGAAAACAAATATTATGTGTTTGTAGCCCAAAACACCGGAGAATTCCGGATGGTGGAGGTTAAACCCGGAATGCTGAATGATAAACATCAGCAAATAGAGAGTGACGAGGTCACCCCAGCTTCTAAAGTAGTGCTCAAAAATGCATATGCATTACTTATGAAAATCAAAAATACAGAAGAAGGTTAGGTATAGTTTAAACATCGTATCAGGAGGGATTGTTGGTGTTGGACGATCCCCCGTATAAACGGCGCCTCGCTGCGTATATAACGAAGGAGAAATATACACGAGACGACATTGGGATCGATCCGTTCTTTGAAGTCTCGGACGTCACCCAAGAACAAAGCAAAAAAGCTATGGAACGTTTAAATCTTTTACGTTCTATTTTTGTTGCTTTTTTTTTAAAAAAAGGTAACAAAAAATTCTATAAATTTGTTACCTTTATATAAAAAAAGGTAACAATGGAATCGGTAAGTAGAACAATAGAAGAACGGATTAATCGTCGAAGAAAGAGCGGAGAGTTGATTTTTCCTGCCGATTTTCGTGGTTCAGGAACTGCAGCAGCTATCAAAATGGCTCTATCTAGATTAAGCAAAGAGGGAGTGATCAAGCGAATCGGCCACGGCATATATGTAGTACCAAAACAAGACGAAATCTTTGGCGATGTTCTTCCCGGGCCACAGGAAGTAGCTGAATCTATAGCCAAAAAAGATAAAGTCCGTATTATGCCGTCTGGAGCTACTGCTATGCATAAGCTGGGACTAACGTCTCAGGTGCCCATGAAATTAATATACTTAACAGATGGGCCAGCGCGACAGATTAAATTGGGGAACACAACGATCAGATTCAAGTCCGCAACTCCCAAAAAATTTGCTATGAAAGGTAAGTATAGTTCACTTATTATACACGCATTAGATGAAATAGGAGTTGAAAATATAGACAGCCATAATGCTAATAAAATTAAACAACTATTGAAAGAGGAAAATAAGGAAGCTCTGAAGCATGATCTGCGGCTTGCACCGGCAAAGATTAACGATTATTTGATAAAACTAATTAATAATAAATTATGATTAAATGGATCAACCTAACCGAAGAACAAAAACGTACTAGTATTTCGCAGGCTGCTCTCAAGAGTGGAGCAGCAGAGAGAGCAATAGAAAAAGATTGGTGGGTTACTCTCACATTGAAAGCCCTTTTTACCGGACCGTACGCCCAAAGTTTGGTTTTCAAAGGTGGCACATCGCTCAGTAAGTGTTACAATCTGATACAGCGGTTTTCTGAAGATATAGATATTGTACTCGATCCTCAATTACTTGGAATGGAGTATCAAGAAGCGCCAACAAAGTCATTTCTAAATAAGCTTAGGCGTGGAGGTTGTAAGTTTACCACTACCGAGTTATTAAGATCTGTAGAAACTGGTTTGATTTCAATTGGTGTCCCCAAGGGACTGCTTACTATCTATGCAGAAGAAGTACCAGCGAATATGCCCGATAAAGATCCGCAAACCATATACATCGTCTATCCTTCTCTTTATGAATCTAGCAATTACATAAAAAACATCGTAAAGATAGAGGTGGGAGTAAGAGCCAAGATAGAACCCTTTTCTATGGTGCTAATAGAATCGATGTTGAATCAGTTCTTTCCCAATAAAGCCTATGGTGAAGAACCGTTTGAAGTAAGAGCGGTTGACGCCCGAAAAACATTTATTGAGAAGGCATGCCTTTTGCATGAAGAGTTGAGAAAGCCTAATAGAGCAAGAATCAGAACAGAACGAATGTCTAGACATTTCTACGATCTTGTGCGGATGATGGATACCGATATATGTGTTCGGGCTCTTGCCGACAAAGAACTATACGCTTCTATTATAAAGCATAGAAGCTTCTATAACAAAATGCCAGGTGTAGACTACCAGTTGTTAGAGGCTCAAACTATAGATTTTGTGCCAGATGGAGAATTGATGGAGGCGTTTAGTAAAGATTATGAAAATATGCTTAAAGAAATGATATATGGGGAATCAATCGAACCGAAGAATCTGTTTGAAAGAATTAGAGAACTCCAATTTACTTTTCGAAACGGTAACTAATAGTGTTTTCTGGACAGGTGATGTTAAATGGTGAGCTAATTATTAGCTGATTCATGTTATTAATCAAAAATACTTGCCGTCATAATCAATAAATATGGTGGGTTAGAAGGCATTCATAGTACGTTGCATAATCATTATACCGCAGGTTAGCCATAACACCCGGAACTCTGGTATTATAAAAATCCATATCAAAGGATTCATATTCCGGATATATCCGTATGATATGCTCCGTTATGCTATTAATCAAGTCAAATTCTTCTTTGGACCTGATGCCCTCTAATGTAGTAATCCGGGTGATTTCAGATCTGAGATAGACCGAAAAAACTTTTGCCATGCCGCTCACTATAATGGTGCAAGTTTCCAATTTGGAATAACCGATTTTTTCGGGCAGGTAAAATTGAGCGATGTGGGCAAAATTTATATTACGCTCCATTACATTCACATTTCTTTCTTTGGCTATGTTTTTCCTAAGTGTATCAAAACGTTCGGAATCCGTTAAGCATAGCTCTTGTAGGTCTAAAAGAGCTGCATATTCAGGGCTATCCAGATATTCTTTATTTCCCGGATAAATATTCTTTGGATAAAATTTATATATGGTGTCTAGATACTTTTGGTTATGTCTTATCATAAAATCAATCATTACAAATCTCTCACTTTTCCCACTTCTTCCAAAGCTTCTGAAATAAATTTCCGATTTGGCGATAGTGATCTATGCGTGGTCTATGAAGGATTTAGAAAGATAGATTGTAAAAAAGCTTGATATTATCAAGCCTTTCAATGGCTTAATTTATATCCTAAAAAAGCAAAAGCAAGTTCAGGGTTGTTAAACCTTCTGGCAATCCTTTCTGCACCCGAAAATTGCTTCTTGTCAAACCGTTGCGGTTCCACAATAAAACGATAGTCAATTTCTTTAAAACTCTTTCCTGTCAGTTGGTGTGTATGCTCCGTTTCGCCGAGCCCTTCTCTATAGGTTTCAAATACTTTCGTATTGAGCCTTTCGGTGTCAACAATTCCTAATTTGTTCTTGGTGGTTTCAACGGGAGCAAGATGTTTGAAAATCTCAAATAAGACTCTTCTCGGCCCATTTATATATTTCTGTTCATCCCCTAAGGCTTTCAATGAGTTATTTACACCTCGAATAAGTATGCCGCCATGGCCTGTTTCACCTTTTAATGTGATGTCAAAACCTTGGTTGTGGAAACGCCATCTACCAGTTTCCATTTCATGAGCATGCGTGAACTCATCTTTATGTTCAGGGCAATTATAATAGAACTCAATTTCGGTAAAACGGAACAGCGCATTATTAACTTGTAAACCCTTCTCCAATAGGAGGGTGTTGGCAATGGTTCTGAAAGAAGCTTCAATTTGGTCTTCGTTGATATAAAACATAGGTTTTCGGTTTGCTTTTTCGAAAATAATAAATTCTTGCAATGCAGACAACCTTTTCTGATTTTTTAGTTTAAACATCGTATCAGGAGGGACTGTTGGTGTTGGATGATGCCGTTGAAGAACCCGACCAACTTCTAAATTATTTTAATTTCAAAAAATTGAACACTGTTTAATAAAACAGTAT
>DATMSZ010000365.1:0-3367 GCA_035565175.1 Pseudosphingobacterium sp. | reverse complement strand
TTTTTAACATTATTTAAACCATAAGACACTGATTTACAAATAGGAGTTATTTCAATAGATTTTCTTTCAATATTTTTATGTCAGTTGTTTTGGTGTAAGTAATCGTTAATAACTACTACGTAAAGTTCTCAAAAATGGAGCATAAATAAGTCAGCCTTGTGTGAAAAATGACTTGTTAACTATTTATACATTTTATTCCACCGTTATTTTACAAAAAAATCCACATCTTTAACATGGTTTTCCACCGTTTTAGTTAGTTAATAAGCTATAAAAATTTTTCAAGATGAGAGATGTTGATTTCTTAGTAGTAGGATCAGGTATTGCAGGCTTAAGTTTTGCACTTAAGGCTGCTAAACATGGTAAGGTACTGATAGTTACAAAATCAAATGAAGATGAATCTAATACTAAGTATGCACAAGGCGGTGTAGCGGTAGTTGTGGATAAGTCTGATAGCTTTGAGAAGCATATAGCTGATACTCTGATAGCTGGTGATGGATTATGTGATGAAAAAATTGTGGAAAACGTAGTGAAAGAAGGTCCCGATAGAATAAAAGAAATTATTGAATACGGAACTCATTTCGACGAAGTAAAGAAGGGTAGTTATGATTTGGCTAGAGAAGGGGGGCATTCCGAGCATAGAATCCTACATTATAAGGATGTTACAGGCTTCGAAATAGAACGTGCCTTATTGGAAGAGGTGCATCGCTCAGACAATATAACGATCCTCACACATTATTTTGCAGTAGATTTGATAACGCAGCATCATTTGGGCTTGTTTGTTAATAAGACAAGTGATAACATAAATTGCTATGGAATATACGCCTTTAACACTCGTACAAATGTAGTGGAAAAGATTTTAAGCAAGGTTACAGTGATGGCATCAGGAGGTGCTGGACATATTTACGCTTCTACAACGAATCCTGTTATTGCAACAGGTGACGGTATAGCTATGGTTTATAGGGCTAAGGGAAAAGTTCGTAATATGGAGTTTATACAATTTCATCCGACATCTTTATATAATCCTGGAGAATATCCTTCTTTTTTAATTTCAGAGGCTTTAAGGGGCTTTGGTGCAGTGCTGAGAAGGAAGAATGGGGATGAGTTTATGCATGAGTACGATGAGAGGGGTTCGTTAGCTCCAAGAGATATTGTTGCACGAGCTATTGATAATGAGATGAAAAAATCAGGAGATGATTTTGTTTATTTAGACATAACACATAAGAACAAAGGCGAGCTATTAAATCATTTTCCTAATATTTATGCTAAGTGTTTAAGTGTTGGTATTGATCTTACGCGAGATTATATTCCTGTAACGCCGGCTGCCCATTATTTATGTGGAGGCATTTTGGTAGACGAATTTGGGTTATCTTCTATTAGTCAGTTGTATGCTTGCGGGGAGTGCTCCTCAACAGGGCTCCATGGGGCAAACAGATTAGCCTCGAATTCTTTATTAGAAGCATTAATTTATGCGCACAGAATTTACGAACATGCTGTAGCCAGTTTTGAATTGGTAGAATTACCTAAAAATATTCCTGATTGGGATGATACGGATACTTATTTATCTAACGAAGACATTTTGGTTACACACAACTTACGGGAAACTCAAAAGATAATGAGCGATTATGTGGGCATTGTTCGTTCTGACTTTAGGTTGGAGCGAGCTATGAGAAGATTAAAGCTACTGTATGAGGAAACTGAAGAGTTTTATAAGAATACGAAACTTTCCGTCAAATTATGTGAATTGAGAAATGTAATACAGGTATCTTATATCGTTATAAAGTCTGCTATGGGCAGAAAAGAAAGCAGAGGATTACATTATACAACTGATTATCCAAATCATTCGGAAGAAATAAAGGACACGATATTTTAAATAAATTATGGCATTAATAAAGTCTGTTTTAGGTAAGGATCCTCTTATAGGAGATGATTGTTTTATTGCCGAGAACGCTACTATTGTCGGTAACGTTGAGCTCGGTAATCATTGTTCAGTATGGTTCAACGCAGTTGTGAGGGGAGATGTTAACTATATAAAAGTTGGTAATTATACAAATATCCAGGACGGTGTAGTGATTCATGGAACGTATTTAAGAAATGGAACAGATATAGGTAATTTTGTAAATATTGGACATAATGCGCTGGTACACGGCTGTATATTAAAAGATCATTCTTTGGTTGGTATGGGGGCTATTGTGATGGATAGGGCTATTGTAGAGGAGTATGTAATCATAGCCGCTGGGGCTGTTGTCTTAGAAAATATGGTGTGCGAAAGTGGATATTTATATGCAGGGATACCTGCAAAAAAAATAAAGCCTTTAACAGCTGATCAAAGGCTTATGCTGGATAAACTTCCTCACAATTATGTGATGTATGCAAGTTGGTTTTAACAAGCGTTACTATTTCGTAGGCGTATCAATTTGCGGAATATCTATAAGTTCTTCTTGTTCCCAGTTCGGTCGTACAGTTACAGTTTTGCTGTGATACCAGACTTTTTCTGGTTGTCTTTTATTTTGTACGTCGGCCGGATCCCATTGTTTATTACGATTAATATCATATACTATTCGTATAGTGTATTTACCGCCAGGGAATTGTTTATAGATGAGTCTTTCTGATTTGGTAATGGATCTTGACTCATATATAATATCTTTTTTTTCGTTTGTTATTTGTACAAGATATTGATTACCAATGGTATCTGGAGTATTTACTTGTAAGATAATATCGCCAAAGTTCTCTGTTTCATCTAAAGTGAATTTTCTTTTTACGATTTTAGATTTTTCGCCAAAGAAGCCTAAAAATGCTTCATCCTTTAATTCTAATTCATAGTTTCTTTTAGCACGCCAAGCATATCTGATAATGTACTTTTGATTGTTTGTGCTATCAGGGAACAATTGAAAATTTGTTCTTGGGATGGAGTCTTCTGTAAGTATGATATTAGCTTTATTAGCTGATTTGATTGGAGCAGTGCTATTTAATATGATATGGTTTATTTTATTTACCTTTTGGCTGTTTAAATTATCGGTGATGATTAGATCGCGATCGTATTTTTCATTTTTACTACGTCTGATGACGATTGTATCTAAAGGTTTTTTGTTTTCGGCTAATTCTACTTTTAGAGAGTCAAAAGCCATATCAGGTAGCCACAAAGAAGCGCTGTCATTTTTCAGACTGTAATTAATCAGTTTGTTTTGGTTAAGATTTTCTGGTACAAGAATATTAATAGATGGGTTGTTTAAAGGCTTATTAAAGATAAAATTAATGGTACCATTTTTTTGTATTTTTCTATCTATTAGCCTAAAATCCTTCACTATTGGTTTAGATATAGCAAGTTTGATGTTATTGGTATCTCTATTTAGATGGAATGAGTCTGTAA
>DATMSZ010000364.1:0-7928 GCA_035565175.1 Pseudosphingobacterium sp. | reverse complement strand
AAAAGAGAACATATTAATGAACAGATAAACGGCGCGAAACATGATATCGAAGACGTTAAGCATCATCCCGAAAAACATGGATTAACATCTACCAAAAAACCACAAGCACAATTCTACATCGGTCTTTTACTTCTTCTCCCCATAACTGTTTATTTATTCGTGTTCTACATTTCTGCTACTTATTCAGCCTTTTTTAAGGATTTTTCTAATGATAGCATTACAGCTGCCATTTTTGACGCACAAGCACTTAATAATGCACTGAAGGCCGGCTGGCTAGAAGGAGTCTTGGTGCTTACTATTCCGTCAGTCTTTTTAGGTCTCGGCTACGTTATTCATATGATGCAAAAAGAAAAAGGTATAAAGAATGTGTTAAGGCTCATCGCATTGTTTATCACCACTTTCCTGTTTGACGCACTACTCGCTTATCAAATCGAGAAGAAGATTTATGAGTTCAATAAAACCCTGGATTCGTTACCCTACAATTTACAAATAGCTTTAGGTGAAGCAGAATTTTGGATGATTATTTTCGCTGGCTTTGTCGTCTATATTATTTGGGGCCTGGTGTTCGATATTACGATGAAAGAACACGAGAACCTAGATAAAATAAATGGTTTTGTCAAAACTAAGCTGGAAGAAATAAAACGTCTCAGAACAGCCAAAGGAGAAATCACAGAAGAAATTAACAATTTGAAAAGGAAAGCTGTTGAGATTACAGGTAAAATTGAAGAATTGCAAACTGTGATTGATGGCTTCATCATGAACCTTAAACAATACCTTCTTTACCATAACCAGTACAAAGAAGGCTGGTTTCAGGCGATTGGATCTGAACTCAACATCGCGCATGCGTCAAAAACAAAGTTATTGGAAGATTGCGAAAGTATTTCCAATACGCACCTCCAAAGTCTCAACCTAATCAATCCTGATTTTCAAAATGTTATTTACTCTAAAGTATCCTAGACATGAATGCCAAAATCTACTTAATAATGCCGCTAATGACTATAAGTCTTCTCATTAGCTGTAGCTGTGAACAAGAAAAAGAAAAAAACAGGGAAACTTCAATTGTGGAGCCGAAAATAAATAAGAACGAAAATTTGAACATCAGTGTTCTGCTAGATCTTTCAGACAGGATAAATCCGGCGAAATATCCCAATCCATCAATGGAGTTTTATAAGAGAGATTTGGGCTATATTGAATCCATTAGTAAAGGATTCGAAAAACATATACGATCTAAACCTGTTAAGCAGATTAACGATCAGATTCAGGTCTATTTCGAACCAGAACCTTTGGATGCGGAAATAAATAGCTTAGCGAAAGAACTGAAAATGTCTTTTACTAAAGACGCAATAACAAAAGAAGCCATCCAGCAGATATCACCCCAATTTACATCAATCTCCGAAAAAATTTACGACTTAGCTATTAACGATAAGGAATATATAGGATCTGATATCTGGAGTTTCTTCAAGAATAAGGTAAACGATTATTGTATAAAGCCTAACCATCGGAATATTCTTTTCATTCTAACAGATGGGTATATGTTTCATAAAGATTCTAAATTCTTAGAACAGAACAAGACCTCTTATCTTACACCTGAGTTGGTTAGGTCATTAAAACTTAACACACCGAAATTTAAAGAACTCATCGAAAAGAACGGTTACGGTTTTGTAAAAGCCAATGATGATTTAAGTGCCCTAGAAGTTGTCATTCTAAGCGTTAATCCAGCGCGGGGAAATCCATTCGAGAGCGATGTTATTACTGCTTACTGGACAAGTTGGCTCCAAGATATGAATGTAAAAAGCCCTATTATGAAACCTATGTCCGCTGCTCTTCCGTCAGATTTAGATCCCATCATTCAAAAATATATTACCCATTAATATTTCTTGATTCAATTGAATTAGGTCCAGAAACAATGAAAGCACTTTTATTACTTCTATTTCTATTACCTAACCCTGCCTGCACAAGTACCAAAGCAGTCCGTACCGACGCAAAAACGGTCTATGTATGCGGCAGTGGCAAGACTAAGAAATATCACCTAAGTTCATCCTGTAGGGGTTTAAGCAATTGCGGCTATAAAACGGTGAAAACAACTTTAGAAAAAGCTAAACAGGAGGGCAAAACACTATGCGGTTGGGAAGATTGATGCTGCTCCTTTTATGCTTGCAGGTTAATAATGCCTGTAGCCAAATAGGAGGGGTTAAGATATCAGCGGTCAACTTAAAGAATAAAACTTTCGAGGCCAAGGTTATCCGTATTTTGGATGGCGATACCATGGAAGTTTTGTATGAAAACAGCAACCCGATAAAGATACGTTTGGCGCATATCGATTGTCCGGAAAAAAGAACATCACAACCTTTCGGTAATCAGGCAAAAAAGGCCTTATCAGATTTATGTTTTGGGCAACTTGTAACTGTACAAAGCGACAAGTGTGATCGCTATGGTCGATTAGTTGCCGTAATCGTAAACAACTCGAGGCAGATTGTAAATCAGGAAATGGTTAAGCAAGGTATGGCCTGGCATTTTAAAAGATATTCTACCGATTCGCTTTACGCCCGTTTAGAGTTGGAGGCTAGGCAGCATAAAGTAGGACTTTGGGTTGATGTTGACCCTGTTGCGCCATGGAAATGGCGTAAGCCGAAACACAACGGTCTTTGATTTTTTCAATAACTCCAAGAAACATTTAAGAAAATTAATTTTAAAAATCTGTACATGGGAGAAAGTTAAAATAAGCCATCGTTTCCGGTTTCCCGTAACGAAACGATCTTTTGCCTATTTAGCTTTGACATGTAAACTAATAAAACGAATTATGTCAAAAGCACCATTAGGAACAAAAGCAAGAACAGGAGAAAATTGCCCTGAATCCGGCGTTTGGAAAGTAGTAGGTACACCTTCAACAACTGCACCTATTTCAAAGGGAAACCGTATGCCCCCATACAGCGGCAATGCCGTCACTTGGGAGTTGATAAGCTATGCTTAAAACAATGTCTCATAGATCATAATCTTATGATCTATGAGATTTACATTTAAACTTTATTAATATGGAAATATCATTACAAAACGAGATTCAATTTTACCAAGACGGAAATGTTACGGTAACCCAGTCACGCTATATTGCAAATTCTACCACCTATGCGGTCAGAAATATATCATCTGTTCAGCTCTATAAGATTGTTAAAAGCAGAACAATACCTGTTATTATGCTCATAATTGGGTTTTTAATGTTATCTGGAGTCAATGTCAGAGTGACAGGCGTAATTCTGATTATTGTTGCAGTCATTTTACTTGTTAACACAAAGGATGAATTTGCTGTTCGAATTAGTACCAATGCCGGTGAAACCAACACTTTCGTTTCGAAAAATAGAGAACATGTTCAGAAAATTGTAGATGCACTTAACGATGCAATAATAAATGGGTAGGTGAATGTTTAGAAAAGATTTCCAGCTCATTAAAACAAACTTAGGGGTGTAAGAACGAAATAAGAAAGAAACCACAGTAAAGCAGAAATTTTCTCAAGAAAGCCAGTCTAATCCATTTTAGGATAACATATACCTATATGAATAAAATCATTACCACCACCACTAATACGTTTGAGGGTTGGACGATCGAAGAATACTATGAACCTATCACTGCTAATGTGGTGGTAATATAAACTTCGGAAATATCAATCTCAACTCTATCAATACAATGGAAACCAAAGCATTAACGTGACGTTAACTTATCGATTTAACAAGGGCAAGAACTTTTCAATACAGCAACGAAGCGGTAGCAGGGACGAACAGAACAGAATTAATTAGATGTAACCTAGGGTCTCTTCTTTTTAAGTATAAATGTCCAATTACGACACCAAGCAGGAAGTAAGTGTCTTGGTTTAAGAGAAGTTCAATTTAACGTCCTCTATTATGGACTTTAAATTTGTACATTTATAAAGCCTTTCCTTGACACATTTTATTTTATACAATGAAATTATCTGTCGCATTTATTTTAAGTATATCAATAAGCATGATAGCAACTAAGACATATGCTCAAATCAGTGATACGACTGCTCTGTTCCGATCGATAAGTCGGATGGATAGCCTTTTGTTTAATGCTGTCAACACCTGCGACACAAATGAATATAAAAAATTCTTCACGGCTGATCTGGAATTCTATCATGATAAAGGTGGTGTCTCGTCCTTCGCTACAGAACTTGCTTCCATTCAACAGAGATGTAAGCGGGGCATACACGTCAGAAGAGTGTTAGTACCCAATTCATTAACCGTTTATTCAATTAAGGATTACGGAGCCATACAGGAAGCCAGACATACCTTTTACTTTAAGGAACCAAACAAACCGGAACAGTTGGGAGGAACATTTAAGTTTATACACATTTGGAAATTCGAAGGCGGAATATGGAAAATTAGTCGGGTAGTCAGTTACGGTCATTGATCGTGCTTTACAACGCTATGTATCTGCTCGATCAAAATCTGATAACAGAGATATAAAACGTACAAAAAGAAGATATCGAAATATGAAAAATGATGTGTTTGCTTTAATCTTAAAGTCTTTTTGGATTTCATTATTATATGTTGGCCTAGGCACGATAAGTGTTTTATCAGTATATCCCAGCTCTCCGTTATACGGGGGGTGGGTTTTAATCGCATTATTATTTACCTTTCCAGTTACAGTCATAAGTTTTGGTATAATGTATTCCGATAATAACGCTCAGGATACAGTGATAATGGTACAAATTATAGTTTTTTGTATTTTTTGGATTATTTTGTTTTTATGGATGAAGTGGAAATGAAATAGGAATCAGAACCGGTGAAACTTACTGCATTCTAATCAAAACTATCTTATAATCTTTTAGATCCTAGTATTATAGCCGAGTCTTTAAACTACATTTATAGGCATTGTACCAACTTCTCCTCTTTAGGTTTTTTCTGCAAGAACTCTGGAATGTTGTTGACCGAAGGAGGGAAGGTTTTTCCATCCTCTAGAAATTTCAACATATCGCTAAATTTAAAGTCGTAAATCCATTCTCACTTAACTCCTGTATTCTCTCTTTTGATAAAGTATTCATCGCTCAGAGCAACCTTATTCGAGAAGTTGGTTGAGTTTTGCTTGATCTCGCTCATTACTTACATTTTTTATAGTACCTAACAATTAGCGGGCAATATACAAAAGTTTATATGCAACCTTAACTTTGTCTTAAATACACGAATCATTGAAATATGAAAACTTTAATAATTGTGGTGCATCCTAAACTTACTGAGTCTGTGATAAATAAAAATGGCTTGATGAGCTGTGTCAGTCGGTATCGAAATCATAGCACAACCTGTAAGTTACCTTCCTAATCAAAACACATTTCAGCCTATTATAAAACCTCAAAAGATGAGGAACTGGGATGACGAAATACGAACCATTGATCTTTATAATTCCAATGCTGGGAAGGTAATTTATTACGGAGAGAGCTTAGCAATAAAATTATATGGAAGCACGCCAGATTCAAGCATTACTAAATCGATTCACATCCAAAAACAAACAAAAATGAAAAACGCAACGATATTACACAAAGCCAACGAATTCGTAAAAAAAGGAAACTATGAAAGTTTTCTATTCTATTGTACACAGGATACCAAATGGGTTTTTGTAGGCGAACGTATCCTTGAGGGTAGAGATAAAGTACGAGAGTATATGAAAGAATTCTATTTGGAACCGCCCGTATTTACCGTCGAAAAGACCATTGAGGATGGTAGCTATGTAACCGTGACAGGTGAAATCACCTTGAAGGCTGCAAATGGAACCTATAACCACTATGATTATTGCGACGTCTGGCGCTTCGAAAATGGAAAAATTGCAGAATTGAAAGCTTTTGTCATAGAAAAGAAATCTTGACAAATGAATCGTTAAATGAAACTGAAAGTGGCAATTGAGCATAATACGGCCACTAAAGCTGTATTACTGTAACGGAATTATAAATCTGTTAAAAGACGCTAATTAAAATAGGAATAGTAAAACCCGGAGATTTCGCAAGGCCCTAGTCATGTCATTAAGAAATTATAAGCCAATGTGCTTCGCTCAAACTGACCACTATAACATATTGATTGCAAAGATACACGAACTGCGAAGTCCAGTTTTTTGAAGTGGTCAACTCGCGAGGTAATCGCTTGGTTAGTCTCGGCGAAATCTCCATATATTTACCACGACTGCAAATTTAAGAACTTTACCGTAAGCGAAGTATGTCCGAAAATGAAATTGCCCTTCTTGAAGTTATAAAAACTTTAAAAGAAAATCGGATGATCTAACCAAAGAGTTCTAAAAAGATGAATAAACTACAAGCCTATGAAGTCAAGTTACAAGCTACTTTAAAACACAAGAGTTAATAGATCTGAAACCATTGTTGAATCGCTTCTGTAAGCTGGATCTGAAATCTACTGATGTTTTGTTTATAAACTTCGCCATTTCTCACATTTGCTATTTCTAATCAGGAACTGAAAGAGAAACTAAGCGAACGTTCGTATATGTTGTCTTTCCGGGCGATGAAAACGAAACTCGTCGGCTTTTAGACATTTTTGCTAAAATCTAAAACAATAGTTGCAAAAGATCTCAATCACTGTTTCTATTTTAGTAATCTAAAATATGATCACACGACTGAAGTTTTTTAGTGACGGGAAGAAAATCAAGCCAATAAGGTACACTTGCAATGATAAATAAGTAAATATGGAACATTTTAAAACGTTAAACGCCATTCTATTGATGCTGGCGTTTTTTGTAGGCATTAAAAGCCCATCATGCCAAGTCATCAATTCTAGAACCGTTGAAAACGGTGGAACGGGACAATACAGCGCAGTAATGGTTACAGAGGCTTTATTACCAACACATACCATCTTTAAGCCAAAGGAGATGCGTGTTTTTAATGAAAAAAATAAGCTGCCCATCATTGTTTGGGGAAACGGCGCATGTTACGATTCACCATGGGAGCATATAAACTTCCTAAGTGAGCTAGCTTCTCATGGCTTTTTAGTTATTGCTATTGGTACCATGCCCAAAGAGACAGGAGAGCAAGTAAAAAGCAGTTCAAAATCATCAAAATTATTGGACGCAATCGATTGGGCTATCGGGCAGAATAGTGATAGCAAAAGCCCTTATTATAATAAAATAGATGTAACCAAAATAGCTGTAAGTGGTATGTCATGTGGCGGTTTGCAAGCATTAGAAGTTGCTGATGATCCACGTGTTACTACGCTTGTTGTCTGCAATAGCGGTATTTTTGACAATCCGGAGAAAGGAATGTCGGTGCTTCCAAAATTAAGTAAAGCGCAGCTTAGAAAAATACATAGCCCCACCCTTTATCTATTGGGTGGCGAATCCGATATCGCTTATCAGAACGGAATGGATGATTTTAAGCGAATCAATCATGTTCCTGTTTACGTAGCCAATATGGATGTCGGACATGGAGGAACTTATAGTCAACCCCATGGCGGTGAATTTGCACGAGTCGCAGCTAATTGGTTCAAATGGCAATTAAAGGACAATCAAGAAGCTGCCCGATTGTTTATAGGCAAACCCTCCGGGCTTTCTGAGTCGCCCGGATGGACAGTAGATAAGAAGAATATACCCTAAATCTTGAAACAATCTCAATCATTATGGCAATGATAATGGTGCTGTCACAGTTCTCCAAAATGCTTTTTCAAGGTCTGTTATCTCCTGTCCATTTACTGTTAAAAAGTTAAAAAATAGAAAGCTTAAGAAAATGAATTTGTATCGCATGTTTATAAGATTGCTAACTGATTCGCCATAGTAGATGCTTGCCGTATTAAGAATCCATAAATCCTTAAGTGTTTAATGCGTTTGATTATTTAACAGAGGATCTAACGGTCAATCCTTTTAATTTGTACGAAGTTTCAGACCATCTCCAAGTAAGGAGAAATAGATTTTTGAGCTTATCAAGCGGC
>DATMSZ010000363.1:0-3840 GCA_035565175.1 Pseudosphingobacterium sp. | reverse complement strand
AATGATGAATTTACCAAAAAGAGCAGAAGATGCTCATGCAGCACTTGCAGCCGCTTTTAATACCGGAGATGTAAACACCGTGATGAACATGTATGATGTAACGGGGATTATTGTGCCAGAACCGGAAAAACCTGTATCAGGTAAAGAAAAATTCGAAGAAGCGATAAAAGCCATTTTATCTATTAAAGGAACAATGGAAATTAAAACTGTTTATTGTCTTCAAACAGGAAACATTGCCGTTGGACGGTCTGAATGGAGCATTACCGAAGGCGATGAAGTGAAGATCAGCGCTAAAGGCATCGAGGTAATGAAAGAGCAAGTCGACGGGACTTGGAAAATTATAGTTGACCATGCCTTTGGAGCCGAAGCTGATCTTATCGCGTAAAATGTCTATCAATCAAAGAGTAAATCTTGCAAACCTTGATAAGGCAAAGATCTACTCTTTGATTGATATAATAATGATGTAAAATAAATTTTGACAATGATATTATTGAGATCAAATTTAGGCATTTTCTAAATCGGATGTTCTGTATAGGTATTCAGGAATTTGTGCTAGCGTAGAAGTATGCACTTGCTCGCTCAAACCATAAAATTGCTGAAAACTCATCAACAATGGCCGCCATTTATCGGGGTCTATTTTATCTGGATTACCATCCATCAATATATGTTCTTCGAGGTGAATTTTAATTACTTTTAGCTCCATACTAACTATTTTTCCCCGCTGTGCTTCGTCATGCGCCGCAAGCGGGTGAATAGCTACCACTTCGGCTTCCAATTGCACAGGACATTCCAGCACTCTAGGTGCTGTTACACATACAGCACTTTGAGGTGTAAGATTAGCAGCTTCAAATTTATTTGGTTCAAATCGATACCCTTTAAGCCTTTTACCTTCGGGTACTGGATAAGAACCGGTTAACATGGCTAAGCGATTTACCGCCTCCACTTCCACAACAGAAGGCAAATTTAAAACACATTGCTTCGTCCTGATGAGATTTTCTGTTGTTTTTGAGCTGGCGGCCATACCTATTACACAGCGCCAGCCTAGCCAGAAAGCGGAGGACATAGGCGCTACGTTATAGGTTCCGTTTTCATTTACCGTAGTTATAAGTACTACTGGAGTACCGAAATATAAAATAGGAGATTTTGATATTTTGTGCATACAATCTTATTTATAAAATTTACACAACAAAACTCCCAAAAATATACATTGGCCAAAACCCAATTCTTGCGCTATTTTATTCTTCAGCATATGCAAGCACTGAATATTGCATAGAATAAATTAAATGTATATAGCTTTGCCATTATTTTAAACAAATACAAAATCTCTCATGGAACAAATCCGCAAGTATTTTGAGACATTAGTTAGGCTAACCGATAATGATTGGCATATTTTTTCCTCAAAACTTAGCCGTCGGGAATTTCCCAAAAAGACCTTGCTATTAAAAGCGGGACAAACAGAAAATTATCTTTCCTTTATTGAAAAAGGCGTTATACGGTTTTATATTCCGAAAATGGAAAGTGAACTGACTTTTGATTTTGTTTTTGACAATGCATTCGTTAGCGGTTATAGTTCCTTTCTAACACAAACACCGTCAACCTTTCATGTAGAAACACTTACGGATACTATATTATGGCGTTTGACCTACGATGATCTACAGCGTATTTATTCAGAAACAACTGTTGGAAATACCATTGGCAGGTATGCCAGTGAAGATCTATTTCTAAAAAAAGCCAAAAGAGAACTTTCATTTCTAAATGAGTCAGCCGAACAGCGATACAGAAAATTACTCAAAGAGCAACCGCATTTAATTAAACAAATCCCACTAAAATACCTATCATCCTACATAGGCGTAACGCCACAGGCGCTTAGCAGAATCCGTAGACGAATTACTTAACGAAGGTTCAATGTGCTAACAGAACGTTGAACCTTTGGACAATTTCCCGCGAGCATCAAACTATTTCTCCTCTACCCTGTCTTTTTCGATGAGTTTACGCGCAATCTCTAAAGCATCTGCTTTACCCGTTTGTATATCAGGGATTACACCTATACCCTCCCATCCTTCAGTTGAGTTGGGACCTATTACCATTTTAAATGGGACAAAAGCAATAAGATTATTTTTTAAGGGCACAAACGTACCAGCAATTCCCGCACCAGCAGTGGTATCGCCCACAATGGTAGCTCGACCTAATTTCTGCATCGCGTAAGCAAGTCCCTCAGACGCGGACCCAGTGCCGGGCCCCACTAAAATATAGACCTTCGCATTTGGGTTTCTTTTTCCTGGCACGTACGAGTAGGTCCACTCCTGCTCATCCATCTTTCTGTCTTTGTAGAAACCGTTTAGGTAAAACTTTTCATTTCCGGCGTTATAAAAGTAAGAAGCTATAAACCTTCCCATATGGCCAGTGCCTCCTGGATTATGGCGAATATCCAAAATGACATACTTACTGTATGCGGCCATATTCATAGCTGCTGCCGCCATTTCAAAGGCTTCTTGAGTGCCCCAAAAAGGACCCGGAATATTGATATAAGCAGTAGACGTTTCACCATTTATTTCCACGCTTTTGAAACCATAATTCTGTTTCTTCATACGAGCTAACTCAGCATCGTCTCCTGACTTCCTTTTTTGCGGTTCGGTTAATCTTTTATAGGTTTCTTCGTTTTTCATAATCCGTAAATGAACATCTTTATGTACTTCACGTAAATCATGAGTGAGTTTAACCGCCAAACTATCTGCTGATAAGTTCTTATATTGTCCCTTCACTTCGTTCTTTAAAAGAGCCTTTTTATATTTCTCAGATATTTCTGGAAAAGGGTACACTTCGGTTAATTTCGTAGTAAGTTTTTGTACAATATCATGTGTATCAGCATCATTAATCTCTTGAGCCTTAATCGAAAACGAACATCCAAGAAAAACTATCAGCAATGCAAATGGGAATTTTAGATAAGGTAATTTCATTTTAAAAAAATAAGTAGCACAAATATAAGTATCCGTCAGGCGATGTAACCGTATATGGGGTAGCTTAACATTGTATTAACAATAAGAATCGGCGCCTATCATCTCTTAAAAATGGCATTTATATTGATAATTACTATCATAGGTTGAGTAAGCTTTACAAATTTAAACGACATTTTATGATCGAGTTAGTACAGGGAGATATTACCAAAATAAAGGTTGATGCCATTGTAAATGCCGCGAATACCTCCTTATTAGGAGGTGGAGGCGTTGATGGTGCTATACATCGAGCAGGTGGTAAAGTCATATTAGAGGAATGTCAAAAAATAAGAAGTGAGCAAGGCGGGTGTAAGGTAGGTGAAGCAGTGATAACTTCGGCAGGGAACCTTCCGGCTAAATTTGTTATTCACACCGTTGGCCCAGTCTGGCAAAATGGCAAGCATAATGAAGAACACTTGCTTTCGCTAGCATATACCAATAGCCTTAAGCTGGCTATAGAAAATAAAATACAAACAATTGCCTTTCCAAATATAAGTACCGGTATTTATCATTTTCCAAAGAAAAAAGCTGCTGAAACAGCCATACAAGCCGTTACCAGTTTCCTATCAACTCCCCATTCGCTGAAAAGGATAATTTTCGTTTGCTATGATATGGAAAATTACACAATCTATAAAGAACTGTTAAGCCTATGAGAAGGCCCTCCCGCCACGGCGTCCAATAACTTTGCCGATCATATATTCATTTCCTGCGAAGAATAATACTGCAAAGGAGTAAATTTGCTTAAATTATCATGTAGGCGTGTCCGTCTTTCTATTTTTCATTAAACCCTTATTCGTAGACAATTTTAATGATAATTCCCATACATTTAGCAAATTACGTTAGAAAG
>DATMSZ010000362.1:0-1738 GCA_035565175.1 Pseudosphingobacterium sp. | reverse complement strand
GATCGTCTTATAAGACGATCCGTTTTCCTTCTTTAGCTGATTTCTTTGCCGCCTCTAAGATCTCTACAACTATTAAATTATTGTCTAAGGAGGATAAATCATTGTCAATCTTAACTTGTTGATTCAAAACAGCTGTTAAGTATTCAAGCTGATCTTCATAATAGGTATTAGTTAATGGTATTTTTTCAGACTCGATCGGCGATTGATACTTTAACAACGTGTTATTATTAACAGCATGTAACTGATCCTTTTCGCCAAAAATTTGCAAATCTTTCACACTATAAGGCCAGCACCAAGAAGCTTGAATAATTCCTATTGTTCCATCTTCATATTCTAATGTGATAGTAGCATCATCGTCCACTTTAGGATACACCGCTGGTTTCCGATTTTTTGTGATGGCCGTAACCGCTACAGGCTTTTTTCCGTCTTTCAACCAGGTCATAAGATTCGCACCGTAACAACCAAAATCCATTAGGGCTCCTCCCCCATTTTTTACGGGATCTGTTAGCCAGTCAAGAAAATCATTGCTGCAGCCAATTTCTTTTGGACCTTCGTGGCCATCTTTGACCATCATCTTGGTAATAGGCCCTATTTCATTTTGCTTAATCAATGATTTTATATACTGATTACTTTTGTACCAAGTTGTTTCATAATTCGTTAAAAACAAGGTCTTATTCTCTTTAGCTAATTGGCCAATTCGTTCTGCTTGATCCATATTTACAGCCAATGGTTTCTCAACCATCACCGGAATCTTTAAGGGCATGCATATTTCAGCGACATTTACATGCTCAGACGTAGGATTGTAGGCCAAAACAGCCATTGGCTTCACATTCATTAATAACTCGTTTAGGCTTTTATAAAATAAACTGGTAGGTAAGTTATATCTAGCTTGCATCCGCTTAACTAAATTCCCGTCGGGTTCCGCAATCCCCAGTATTTCGACCTTCTTTTGTTGATAAAGATTGAACAGTAAATGAACATGATCGTGATTTAAGCCTACAACGGCCACTTTTAACACTTTCTGGCCAAACGCACCAGTAATCGCGAAAAAAAATATCGCAACGAATAACCTTAATTTTAAGCTCATAAATGATAATTGCAATTGATTGTCATCGAAGTTAGTCATTCTCCTAAACACCTAATCAATTGTATCCGTATTATTGCAATTGTTCTGGCCGTACAATATTTCTAACAATCCATTCTTTTTTTCCTTCTATATCGGAAAACTCCAAAAAAACCGTATAGGGATGTGATTCCCCTTCTTTATCTTTTATCCTGATTGCTACACTGAATTCATTTGTATCCTCTTGCTTATGTTTCTTTACTAAGGTATCAATATGGCTACAAACCCACTCTTTTATTTCTTTATCCGTATGCATCTTATAGAAGTATATATAATAGATACAAATGGAAGGCTATTTTTGTTATTGTCCACTCTATTTAAAGAAAAAAACTCCTAAACCTTTTGTATAAAAGACTGTTATTCTAATGGAAATGACTGATAACAATCGAAATAGCAGTAAAACCATGGCTGAAGACAACTATTCGGCCAACAAAGAAAACCCCGGGCCCTCCCCCCAAGCGTTGGGAGAAAAAAGTGACAAGGGCTCTGGAAAGTTCCTTTTTTGGATTTTATTTGCCATAGTAATGATTCTCATCGTGGCGTGGCTGTTCTTTTGACTTCTTTTTACTAACCATATCAAATATCCCTTTCCACTATAAAATCGCGGCATCAAAT
>DATMSZ010000361.1:0-10141 GCA_035565175.1 Pseudosphingobacterium sp. | reverse complement strand
AGGTCCTCAATCTCCCCGGTTGAGGCCTTTTTTTGTTTATGGCCAGCGGGAAATATCTACACATTAAATTTTTTCTTTATTATCACTTACATTTGCATATTCTTGCGCTTATGGAAATCCTAATAATTGAAGACGAGGCTCGTATTGCTCAGCTTATTCAGCGAGGCCTTGAAGAAAGTGGATATAAAGCAACCGTTGCATATGATGGTCTGCTTGGAAAAAAACTAGCTCTCCAAAACTCGTATGATCTTATTATTACAGACATTATTCTTCCCAAATTAAGCGGTATAGATTTATGTAGAGAAATTAAAGAGTTAAATCCTGATCTACCTATTATTATGTTGACAGCCCTAGGAACTACGGATGATAAAGTAGAGGGCTTTGACGCTGGTGCAGATGATTATTTGGTAAAACCTTTTGATTTTCGAGAATTAGAAGCACGCATTAAGGTATTGTTAAAAAGAAAAGACAATACATCGGGTATTACTTCCGCTATTCTTCGTGTTGGCGATTTAGAAATGAATCTCCACTCAAAAATTGTTAAGCGGAAAGATAATGAGATTAGTTTAACCCCAAAAGAGTTTAAGCTGCTCGAATATATGATTAGAAATAAGGACAGGGTGCTACCAAGAGTTGAAATAGCCGATAAAGTATGGGATACGACTTTTGATACAGGCACTAATTTTATTGACGTATATATCAACTATCTACGAAAAAAAATAGATAAGGACTACGAGATTAAGTATATACACACGAAGCCTGGTATGGGTTTCATTTTTAAAACTACTTTCTAATTTTTGTCCGTTAAGTCAAAAGCATATTCCTAATGAAGATAAGAACCAAGCTTACATTATTGTATTCATTACTATTTGCTGGTATTCTATTAGTATTTGCACTTTTTTTTTACATTTCATTTTCCAATGATCAGAAAGACGAATTTTATAACCAAATTAAGCAACGTGCTATCACCAAAGTATACTTCTTATTTGATTTAAACATTAAACCTGAAGTACTTCAGACAATTTATGCTAACAACACTCCTAGAATTGTTAATGAAGAAGTGGCTATATACGACCATAACTATCGTCTGGTATACCATGATGCAGAAAATAAAGATATAGTTAAGGAAACAAAGGAACTGCTTGATTCTATTTCATTACATAAGGAAGTTCGATATAAGTTTGGGGATTATAATGTGACCGCTTTTATGCTCATGCACAATAATAAATCTTACATAATAACTGCGGCAGCTATCGATCGTTATGGGCGGGAGAAATTAGATGCGATTCTTGAATATCTTACCATTGCTTTCTGTTTATCAATTTTATTAATTATCGTAGCGGGAAGATTTTCTGCTGAACAGGCGCTTAAGCCGGTCTCAAATATGGTGAAAAATGTTGAAGAAATAACGGCAAACAATCTTGATTCGAGAATAAGCATTGGCAATGGAAAAGATGAACTAGCAGAACTTGCGATCACCTTTAATGAAATGCTTAATAGGTTAGAGAAATCTTTTAATGCGCAGAAAGAATTTGTTTCTAATATAGCGCATGAGTTACGCACCCCCCTATCGTCTATTATTACTGAATTGGAATTGTCAACCAATAAAGAGCGGAGCATCCAACAGTATCAAAATATTATACAACTTACTTTAATAGATGCGCAATCGCTGGCTAAGCTCACTAATAGCTTATTAGACCTTGCAAAAGCAAGTTATGATCCTACCCAGATATCATTCAGAACAATAAGAATCGATGAAATCCTCCTAGATGCGCGACAACAGCTTCAAAAGCAAAATCCATTCTATCATATTAAGATTGATTTTGATGATATTCCGGCTATTGAAGAAGTTGTTATGATAAACGGAAATGCATATCTCTTACAAGTTGCATTTGCCAATATTATGGATAATGCATGCAAATTCTCCAACGATCATGCTTGCGATGTATATATATCCTATCAGAATCAATATACTATACTTAGTTTTAATGATAGAGGCATTGGTATAAGTGAAGACGACATAAATAAAATTTTTACTCCTTTTTACCGCGGAAAAAACAAAGCTCATTCGCCAGGATACGGGATCGGCATGGCTCTCTGTCAAAAAATTGTCGGACTACACCATGGACAGATAGAAGTATCTTCTTCCATAAATATTGGAACAAGTTTTAAGATAAAATTACCACATTTATAAGGATGCTTCGTTACTAGTTGTTGGTTATTTGTTATTCGTATCAAGGCACAAGTAGCAAGATTATATTAGTTGTGAGTTGCCAGTTGTGAGTGCTGGAAATTGTGAGTATGAACTCTATGCTTTCTGCTTTGCACTTTTTGCTTTACGCTTTCCGCTAAATTCATCACTTATAATTCATCATTCATCTCTCCTTCTTTTGCAAGTTTTCGCTCTAACGATTTTCTAATAAAAATATAAAGGCTTTCTAACGGCTGTTCAGCATATCATTTTTCAATTTTGTCATGAAATTAAAAAATGAATTTATGAAGAGAATTGTTTTCATGAGCCTGTTGTTCAGTCTATTCTTCTTGTCGTCCATCCATGCACAAAATTTAAAGCTTATGGATGCGATTAAGCAAGCTAGTATATTAAATCCTGATTTAAAAACAGCAGCCTATCAAATAAACGCAGCGCAAGCCGATAGTACGACAGCCGCTCTGCGACCCAACCCTATTTTTCATAATGAAACCATTCAACTGGCACAAAACAAGAATTTTGCTACAAATACATCATGGTCAGATCCTTTAAACAGGCAGGTCATCTTCACGCTCACCAAACCTTTCCAGTTAGCAGGTCAACGTCAAAAAAAGATTCGACTGGCAAATCAAAATATTGATCTCGCCCAAAAAGGTTATCAAGAAAATGAAAGGCAAATATTTGCGGATGTTGCATTAAAATGGATGGAAGTCTATACCGCACATAAACAATTAGATATACTTAGAATAGCTAAAAGTAATGTTGATTCGCTTACTGACATTAATTCCATTCGCCTTGAAAAACAGGTGATCACACAAACTGATTTCATGCGTACACAGTTATTGGCAAAAGAATACGAGTTAAAGGTGAGATCAGCTGAACAAGATCTTAAAAATCGGTTAACAGAACTTTCCTACTTAGTTGGGGCTAAATCATTGGAAGATATAGATATGAATGATCAATTTGTATTGGGAATCGCCAGTAACGGCGATACTCTATTGCAGAAAGCCCTTTCTTATAGAAGTGATATAAAGCTTGCTCAATCGCTCATGGACGTTTCCGATAAAAATATTATCCTTCAGAAAAGTTTGGCCATTCCAGTTCCTGAATTTGGCTTTATGTGGAATCCTCAAAATACAATAAACTATGTTGGTTTTGCCTTAACTTTCGATCTTCCTCTTTTTTCACGTAATCAAGGTGAGATAAAAAAAGCGTACGTTCTTAAAGATCAATCTGAACAACAATATCAGGCTGTTAAAAATAAAGCCATATCTGAAATTACAACTGCGTACGCAAGCTACCTAACACAGCAGCAGAATACGCATAAATTTACAGATGGCTTACTTCAGCAGTCGGAACATATTTTAAACAATGTTAAATATGCATATCTAAGAGGAGGCACCACTCTTATTGATTTCCTAGAAGCCCAAAGGAGCTGGCTTGAAACGCAGCAGCAATATTATGACGCGCTTCAGGCTTACCGACAGAGTTATATCCAATTATTGTATTCTACCGGTTTAATTACCCAACTAGTTCGGTAAGCCGACCTCTATAATAAAAGTATCCATTTAAGTCTAACAATCAATTTCTGATGAAATCATATATTTTTTTATTATGTACATCCCTACTAGGGCTAGGCTGTACCTCTCATGAGACCGATACCTCTACTAAAATCGAACCTCCAGTAATAAGTAATGGTGGGCAAAAGATTATTTTTAAAGACACGACCATGAAGAGTTTCTTTAAAGCAGATACGGTGAATGATGGTGCGTTATCAGCTTCTTACACTGCACCTGGGAAAATTGCCGCTACTGTTGTTGCTTCTGTTGCCGGAGCTTCACAAAATGTGGTATTATTTGATAATCCTGACCTGGCAAGCAGCTATACGGCACTGGCTCAACACCAAACAAACATCCATCAAATTCAGCAGATAAATATCAAACAAAAAGAAATTGAATTGGAAAGAGCATCCGATCTACTTGATCATGGCGCGGCTACCGGTCGAGATGTGCTAGAAGCGCAAACAGCTCTTGCTTCAGAGAAGAGTAATCTAGCAAACGAAAAGGCTGCACTTATACAGCAGGAGGCTGATTTAAAACAAGGAGGGTTTAATCCGGAAGCACTACGCAGAGCGTCTGTTGGTAAGGCCTATCTGATATGTGACATACCTGAAAATCAAATTAGTAATATTCATGAGGGTGCAAAATGTAATATTACTTTTTCTGCTTATCCGGATAAGGCCTTCACCGGAATTGTAGAAGATGTCGCGGATGTAGTTGACAATATTACTAGAATGATCAAGCTCCGGGTCAGTATTTCGGGAAACAGTGCATTGCTCAAAGCTGGCATGTTTGCTTTAGCCTCTTTTGACTTAAAAAACACCAGTGATAACATTACAATAGGAAAAGAATCGCTCATTACGGTAGATGGAAAAGATTACGTTTTCGTTAAAACGGGTGATGGCATATTCGAAAGAAAACAAATCCATACAGGGCAACAGATAGGCGAACGCCTTGTGATTTTGGATGGGCTGAAGGTTGGAGATCAGGTTGTCACCACAGGAGCGATTCAATTAAAGGGATTATCGTTTGGCTATTAAACGGAAAATAGCTGATAGTTTACTTACAAAATAAAACATAAGCAAATCAAACTTGAACCACTAAGAGAAGCTAAAATCATATAAACATGTTACAGGTACAGATATTTATCGACAAAAACGAATTCATGCATAGCCAGCCGCTTTATGAATTTATTATGCAGTTTTTAATTAAACATCATATTAAGGGTGCCACCGCTTTTAATGGCAGTTTTGGGTATATAAATGGACACCATATCAATCGACCTAACGATTTATTTAGTTTCGACGAGGTACCACTTCTCATTACGTTTATCGACGAAAATGATAAAGTGACTGAAGTGCTGAAGGCTTTAAGAACTGTCACCAAAGCCGGTTACATCGTGATTCATGAGGTAAGAGAGTGGTTGGGTTAGTTGAGTAGGGAATAGTTGAATTAGCCAATTAGTGAATTAGCCAATTGGGCAATGTTGAGTCGTCTAGCATTTGAGCAGCTAAGCGGTTAAATAGTTGGGTGGTTGAATATATCTTAATATTTATGTCTTGTTACTTGATACTTACGTCTTGATACTAATAACTAATAACGAATAACTAACAACTAATAACCAATTTCTTGCTACTGATAATCAGCAAAATAAACAGGAAAAAACGATGATAAGGAACTTATTAATATTCTCATTGAAAAACCGTTGGACAGTTGTCGCCATCGGTATCATTTTGATGGTTGTAGGATACTTTTGTTTTACACAATTAAAAATAGAAGCCTATCCCGATATCGCAGACACAAATGTAATTGTCGTAGCCCCCTTTCCGGGTCGGGCCGCGGAAGAAGTAGAACAACAGGTTACTGTTCCAATAGAAAGGGCTTTACAAAACACACCAAATGTTCTGGACCGCAGAAGCCGTACCATTTTCGGTTTAAGTGTTGTACAATTAACTTTTAAAGACGGTACAGACGATTATTTTGCTCGTCAGCAGGTGATCGAGCGTTTATCATCTGTAGAACTTCCGGACGGCGTGTCTCCCCAATTAGCTCCTCTATCAACTGCAGTTGGAGAAATTATGCGCTACGTGGTAGAAGCGCCACCGAACTTCACTCCTACGCAACTTCGGGATTTACAGGATTGGGTGATTAAACCTGCGCTTTTACAAACCCCCGGAATTGCTGATGTAACAACGTTCGGAGGACCAATGAAGCAATTTCATATTTTTGCCTCACCTGAAAAACTGCGCAAATATGCTCTGAGTATCGCTGACGTCGAAACGGCCGTAGATAACAATAATCAAAATACAGGGGGAAATATTATAAACCGAGGCGGACAAGGTTTTGCTGTCCGTGGACTGGGGGCGATAAAATCTGAAAACGATATACTTAATATCGTGCTGAAGTCTGTAAATGGTATGCCGATATTTGTTAGAGACGTGGCGAATGTCGAAGTGGGCCCGCCACCACCAAATGGTGTGTTGGGTTATACGGTCACTGCCGACAGTATAGACGTTAATAACGGCGTGGAAGGGGTAGTGTTATTACGTAGGTATGAAAACCCAAGTGATGCCTTGACGCAATTAAAACAGCGCATTCAGGATGTTCAGGATCATGATCTACCAGAGGGCGTGAAAATCCGTCCGCTTTATGACAGAAGCTTCCTTATAAACCACTCCTTGGAAACAGTTGCCCATACGCTTTTTGAAGGTGTAAGTATTGTAATCATCCTCTTAATTTTTTTTCTTGGGAGTGTTCGTAGCGCGTTGGTAGTGGCATTGACCATTCCATTTTCTTTACTCTTTGCATTTATATTAATGCGACTAACCGGCATTCCGGCGAATTTACTCTCTTTGGGGGCTATAGATTTTGGAATTATAGTAGATGGCGCTTGTGTCATGGTGGAGCATCTAATCCGGAAATACCGAAGTGCAACCAAGGAAGAAAAAAGTGAAGGAATTATTAAAATCACTTTATTATCCGCGCAGGAAGTAGGTAGGGAAATTTTCTTTTCTGTAACCATCATTATCTTGGCATATATGCCCATTTTGCTCATGACACGCGTTGAAGGAAAGTTATTTTCACCCATGGCACTCACCCTAGCTTTTGCGGTTATTGGGTCTATGATTGCTGCATTAACAATTATTCCCGTTTTAATTTCCTTCGTTTACCATAAAGCGCTTAATAATCCCGATAAGCCTTTAAAAGAACGTCGGAATCGCATATTGGAATTTATGGAGAATACCTATGGAAACACCTTACAACGATTTATGGGAAGGTATAAGCTCACCGTTATCGTTGGTTTTTCATTTGTCGCAATTTTTATTTTAGCTGGAGCAAAGTTAGGGTCCGAATTTCTTCCTTCGCTCGATGAAGGTTCTATATTTCTCCGAGGCAACTTTCCATCAGGCATTAATATTCAAGAGAATGCCAAATATGCGCCGCTTATCAGAAAAACCATTGCTAAATATCCTCAAATTGCTTTTGTGATTACGCAAACGGGACGTAATGACGATGGCACGGATCCATTTCCAGCTAATCGGAATGAAATTTTAGTCGGCTTAAAAGATTATAAATTATGGAGCGACACCATCGCTAAAGGCACCCTAGTGAATAATATTAAAAATGACTTGTCCAGAGCACTGCCAAGTGTGAGTTTCTCTAGTGGCCAGCCAATTATCGACCAAGTAATGGAAATTGTTACAGGCTCTGCGGCAGATCTGGCTGTTTCAATTGTCGGTGAAGATTTAAATATGATGCGACAAAAGGCAGATAGTATTGCCACCATTGTTCGCCATATGAAAGGAAGCGAATCTGTTAATATCGAACAAGAAGGCCCGCAAGAACAGATAGCGGTCAAAATAAACCGGGAAAACGCCGCACGATTTGGGATAAATATATCAGATATCCAGAACATGATTGAAGCTGCCATTGGAGGTAAAACCATCTCAGAAATATATGACGGAACTAAACGCTATGATATTGTGGTGAGGTATCTACCACAGTATCGGGATAATATCGACGCGCTAAAAGGTTTATTAGTAACCTCCGCTTCCGGTAACGTGATTCCAATGAATCAGTTAGCAGATATCGGTTTTATAGAGGGGCAAACGAATATCTATCACTACGGGAGTAAACGCATGATAACTGTTCGGACAAATATCGAAGGCAGAGATCAGGTTAGTTTTGTCAAAGAGTTACAGCAAAAGATACGTCATCAGATACATATCCCGAAAGGTTATGACATTATTTATGGTGGCCAATATGAAAATTTGGAAAGAGCAGGAAAACAATTGTTATTCACGATTCCTTTAACCATCGCGTTAGTATTTGCCTTTCTCTATCTCTTATACAGAAATTTCAAAGATACCTTTCTCACAATGAGCTGTATTTTGTTTGCTTTGGGCGGTGGAATCATTGCCTTGTTAGCGAGAGGGTATTATTTTAATGTATCTGCCGGGGTAGGCTTTGTGAGCATTTTTGGGATTTCGGTTATGGCCGGTGTCCTTATAGTCTCCTCACTCAATCGGAAGTTTAACAATTTATCTACTTATGCTCTTCCCCTGGATCGGCAACGGCAATTGATTACCGAGACGTCTAAAAAGCAGCTGAGAGCAGTCTTAACCATCTTAGTGGTTGCTATTATAGGTCTGTTTCCAGCAGCTACTTCAAGTGGTATCGGTTCAGATGTACAAAGGCCCTTAGCAACGGTGATTATTGGAGGTCTAACAAGCACATTACTATTTGCTCCTTTATTAATTCCTCCATTATTTTGGTGGGTCAATCGAAAAAGGTCGAAAGATGATTAGTTAAAATTAAACAAAAGCAGCGGATAACTTCACTGCTTTTGTTTATTCTTCAATATAATTCAGATCTTTATCAAAGCTTTCCTTCAGCTGTGTTAAAGCGAATATAGCAACTGCACTCAATAGAATAACCATAATTGTTGCCGCAGTGATGATATTAAAACGATGAACAAAAAATTCAAACAAAAAGGTGCTTGGCACCAAAGCGCCTCTCACAAAGTTTGGCGCAGTTGTAGCTACTGTTGCCCTTAAATTGGTTCCAAATTGCTCGGAGGCAATCGTTACAAATGTTGCCCAATATCCTACGGCGAATCCCATAAAAAAAGCCAGCCAAACAAATTTCTCAGCAGTAATACCTGTACTCATAAGATACCAAATCGAACTTATTATAATCATTAACTGAAAAAAGAAAACAGCCTTTTTTCTAGATTTGGTAATTTGAGCATAAAGTCCCGCAAAAACGTCACCTAAGGAAATCCCTATATAAGCGTACATAATCCCCTTTCCTGCGCTTAAGGGTTCTTTAGCGCCTAGGGCCTGTCCAAATTCAGGAGCTTGTGTAATCAATACCCCAACAACAAACCATATTGGCAAACCGATGAGCAAGCAGTATAAATATCTTAAAAACCGTTCTTTTGTTTGAAACAACATCAGAAATTGACCTTTTACTACTTTCTTCTGCTCCGCATGCTTAAATAACCCCGATTCAAAAGTTCCTACCCGCATACCTAACAGCAATAAACCCATACCGCCACCCACCATATAAGCATTTCGCCAATTAAAATGCTCAGCTACATAAAATGCTGCAATCGCGCCAAGCACGCCTATTCCGGCGATTAACATGGTTCCATAACCGCGTTTATCCCGAGGCATACTCTCGCTTACTAAGGTCACGCCTGCACCCAACTCTCCGGCAAGCCCTATTCCCGCAATAAATCTAATCCATGCATACGTATGTACTCCTTGTACGAATCCATTAGCGATGTTGGCTAATGAGTACATTAATATAGAACCAAAAAGAACCTTCACCCTGCCGTATTTATCACCAATAATCCCCCATATCACTCCTCCTAGCAAAAGGCCAATCATTTGCATGTTCAATACGTATTCTCCATCAGTTCGCATAGCACTCGCTGATACGCCTATTTCTTTAAAACTAGGAACTCGTACAATGGAGAAAATAACCAGGTCATAAATATCTACGAAATAACCTAAAGAGGCAACCAAAACGAGCATCCATACTTTTGACGTTTGTTGCGTTAACTGTTCATCTTTCATTCGGTTAGCATTTCTAATAATTGCGGGGCTAAAATAGAAATTTTAGTCAAGTATTTGTTAAACATTCATGTAGTTTAAACTTAAATTATGTCCAATAGAAAAAACTTACTACTTTAGCTAATCTAGCAATTAATGGTATTTGCCAGCACGCATTTAATCTATATTCATGAAGGTTTCAGAGCGTACATTAAAATGGGTAATGCGTTTATATCCTCCACTCCTATTCCAACGAATTTGGGTAAAGAAATTTCATAAAGATTTTAAAGGAGTTGATGTAAAGATTGTTCACA
>DATMSZ010000360.1:0-18942 GCA_035565175.1 Pseudosphingobacterium sp. | reverse complement strand
GTAATCAGTATTGCATATTGTAGAGCACAATCCGTTGAACAATCGATCGGCGCCGATATGATCGTGTTTAATGCAAAAATTACTACCGGAAGCCTAACCAAACCCGAAGCTTCTGCACTCGCAGTAAAACGAGGTAAAATTTACGCTGTAGGCACAGATGTCGAGATATTGAAATTGAAAGACAACAGCACCAAGCTCATTGATGCAGGTGGTAAGCGTCTAATACCGGGTATCAATGATGCCCACATCCATATACTGAATGAAAGGGGTTACAATTACAATGTCCGATGGGACGGTGTACCGACATTGAAGCGTGCATTGGAAATGTTGAGCGAGCAGGCAAAACGAACCCCTGAGGGCCAATGGGTAAAAGTGATCGGTGGTTGGTCGCCATATCAGTTTAAAGAAAATCGATTACCCACCATCGAAGAAATCCGGAAGGCGGTTCCGAACAGACCTGCGATTGTACAGTATGCTTACAATCGAGCATTTTTAAATGAAATGGCTATGAAAGCTTTTGGAGTAGGTACTAATCGGTTTCCAGCATTGCCGGGTACGGTATTGGAAAAGGACAAGAAAGGAAATTATACGGGGGTCGTAGATGGCTATACATTTACGTTTATCTCACTGGAGGCGATGGTGCCACAGCCTTCAAGCGAAGAGCAGCTTAGTTCAATTGCAAACACAATAAATAGTCTGAACCGTTTTGGCGTTACTTCAGCGGTTGATGGGGCCGCTTTGATCGGCCATCCTCATGGCCATACTCAAATACAACAACTGGCAAAGGAGAATCGTTTAAACATAAGGATGCCATTCATTGACCTTCAATACGGCGATGTGAACAGTGGTAGCTTGGTAGATGCAGAAATTAACGCGGTAACTAAAACATCCCCTATCAGTCCGGGAGAGAATCTGCACCCCACTATGGCGCATGGCCATGAATATGAAGGCGCCGGCGAATTGCTTAGAGTAGAACTTCATGATCACGAAAACTTCGACAGGCCAGCTGTAATTATCGATAAGGAAGTAATGCGCCGTTACATTAGAGAGGACATTACCAAGCTCGTTGAGAAAGGAATTCCTTTTCGTATGCATATTAGCTATGACGAAAATATCACCCCGTTCCTCGACGAACTCGAAGCTATAAACCAAAAGACACCATTGGACGGTTTACGCTGGAGTATCGAACATGCCGAAACGATATCTCTTGAGAATGCTGCCAGAGTAAAAAAGCTAGGTGGCGGTATTGCGTTAGATACAAAACTGGCCATGCACGGTGAAGCTTTTGTAAAAACCTATGGAGCGGAGAAAGCATCACAAACCCCGAAATTGCGTGAGTTGTATGATAGCGGTGTTTCGCTAACGATGACCTCGGACGCCTTTAGGGTCGCTTCCTTTAATCCATGGATAGGCATAAGTTGGATGACCACAGGAAAATCAGTGTCGGGTACCGAAATACTGGCAAAAAATAATCGGTTAACAAGGGAAGAAGCGTTAAAATTATTTACAGTTGCACCAACCTGGTTTGAAGATCAAGAGCGTGAAATGGGAAAAATCATTCCAGGTAATTTCGCAGATTTCGTCTTGCTTAATAAAGATTATTTTACTATACCAGATGAGGAAATAAAAACCATCTCCTCCTTATTGACAGTCGTAGACGGCAGGGTGGTTTTTGGCGCAGATGAGTATAGTGGCCTGTCTCCGAAATTACCTGAAACACTTCCCGTATGGTCGCCATTCAAATATTTCGGCGGGTATTATAATACGAAGGATTAAAACTTATGATTTAGAGACCCTGTGCGTTTCTAAATAACTGATTAGCTCCTTTTTGCCAACTTTCGTGTAAAACAGTGTCAATCAAAATTGGCACTGTTTACAACCACAAAATTCGATAGATGAAAACATTTAAATTACCTTGTTTTCTTGCGATTACAGCGCTGTGCGCTACGGCACAAATTGGAAAAAATCGCAAATATTAATTTACACTAAAACCAATACCTATTCATTTCGTCTAAAAATTTATTATCCTTTATTGGATATTTAGAACTCAAAACGGCATCTATCCCACATTTAGGACAGATCGCTGTTTCGCCGTTAATATCATTGATCCACTCACAAATCTCAGATGGTGGATACGTCTGTTTACAATAAAAGCATCCACATAATTTGCTGCTTAATATTTCGAGTTTATGCGAAGAGCTGTCTTTGTGTGCAATCTTTAAAAAACTGATGTCATAAGTCTCTTTCATTAATTTCTCTGATTGATTGCTTATTTTTCATTTAATTTGCTGCCTGATTAAATTAAGGTTTGGCCTAAGAGTTGTTATCCATATTCTAAAATAGATAAATTATGTGCAATTTGAGAAATATTTACTCATGTTTTCCAAGTAGTATTATCCATCAAGAGCTACCATTTCGAAGTATGCGGTATTATATTGGAAATAGCTTCATGAAATTAAAACCTTGGATTTTTAGCATTATCATGCTGTGTATTCTCCTTGTGCAATTCGTTGGAAGGATTTAAATACGTAAATTTGATTGATTATGAAACCGTCATGATCTGCAAAAATTTCACAGTGGGAAGATTAGATCATGACAGCTTCATCGCTAATAAAAAAAATGAGAAATGTAATTTGGGTTTTTATCACATCGGCGAAAGAACGGGTAAAAGAGCTCAGAAACACAGACGAACAATGATATTAAAAGAAAGAATCGGCTATAACTACCTGAAATACCTGCTTACCGTGGCCTTTTCGGCCTTGCTGGTTATGGCGTATGCGCAGGAAAAAGAAGAGCAGCAGGAAGAGAAGCGACAAGCCAGTGAGAAACGGGACGAAGAGCAATCTACGCCTATGGGGTCCATTGATGTTGTACGTGATTACCGGCCGATGCTGGCCGATGCCGTAAAGATTCGCCGGAGCCCGGATATGGATATCAACCGGGAAGCGCTTGAGATCGAGCTGCGCCAGATTGCCGCCGCCACGTATTTTGCACAGAACAAATTCAAACAAGCTTACTACGTTAAATTGCTGGAACGGCATCCGGACGCTTCACGCAACAATATCGATAATTTCCGGATCGGCTCCGTGGCCTATCTAGCAGGCGAATACGAAAGAGCGACCTCTATTCTGGAAAAAGTGTCAGATCCGGATGCCTTTTATCAGGGTTCGTTAATTGCTTTGGGCCATATTGCCGTAGAAACCGGCGATAAGCAACGTGCACGGAACGTGTTTGTCAAAGCGTCCAGACTGGATTTCGATCAGACATTGAAATCCGATGGACTGTTTAACTATGCTAAAATCTTATTTGAATTGGATTCCGCCCAGGTTGCCCAGCAGGTCCTTCAGAAATATATCGCTCAGAAATATGCGGATAGTGAACCTGATGCTGAAAGAACAGAGAATGTGGAAACGCTATTGGCCGAGGTTTTGTCGGGCACGAGCAATTTCCACGCAGGGGTATCGATGCTGGAATCGTTCAAGAACAGGGGGAGGGAAGCCGATATGATCTACCAAAAGGTAACGTATTACCGCGGATTGGAGTTTTATAATGAGCGCGCTTTCGAAAACAGCATATCTCTGTTCATGCGATCGGAAAAATTCCCGGTCGATACAGAAATGGCGGCGTTGGCCACGTATTGGAAAGCGGAGGCGATGTATGAAGTGCGCAAGTACGGGGAGGCGGTAGAAAACTTTTCCCGGTTTCTCCGGTTGCCCGCCGCACGAAACACCAATGTATACAATTATGCGAACTATGGATTGGCTTATGCGGCGTTCCGCAACGACGGCTTTAGCATAGCTGCCGATTATTTTGAACGCTTTTTGGCTGCAGAGGGAAGTTCGCTGGAGGAAAATGTACGTTATGACGTGATCGCACGTTTGGGCGATTCGTATTTGTCCGTACGCAATTACGACCGAGCCAACGAATACTATGACCAACTGATCAATAGCAAGGCTCCCAATCAGGACTATGCGTTGTTCCAGCGCGGTATTATCCAGGGATTGCAGGGCGACAATGAAACCAAGCTCAGCACCCTAAGGTCTGTTGTTGAACAATTCCCGGGTTCGAACTATGCGGATGACGTGGCTTTTGAGGTCCCGTACACGTATTTCACTACCGGAGATTACGATGCCGCCATCGAAGGGCTGCAGCAGATGATCGAGCAATACCCCCGCAGCAGTTATGTCCCCAGAGCATTGATGACCATCGGGCTTGTCCAGTACAATAAAGATGAGACTGAAGCGGCGAAAGCCACCTTCCAGAGGGTGGTGGAGAAATATCCCACAACCGAAGAGGCAAGGCAAGCGTTGCGTTCCATTGAAAACATCTACCTGG
Source organism: Pseudosphingobacterium sp. (assembly GCA_035565175.1). Classification (GTDB taxonomy): domain Bacteria; phylum Bacteroidota; class Bacteroidia; order Sphingobacteriales; family Sphingobacteriaceae; genus Olivibacter. The sequence goes on along the minus strand of DATMSZ010000360.1, from coordinate 14,607 downwards.
ATCAGGGGGATGCTTCAAGTTATATTCAATACGCAACCGGCACCAATATCGGTGATCTGAGTGCCGCGGAGCAGGACAACCTGGCTTTCCAGGCAGCCCATTCCTTGTTTACCAGGGGGGAGTACGGACCGGCTGTGGAAGCGATCAATGCGTATTTTGATAAATTCCCAAAACCCATACAGGAAAAACATGCCCGTTATATCCGCGGGGTGAGTTTGTACCATACCGGGCACCCGAAAGAGGCGCTGCACGATCTGAACATTATCCTGAACGATTGGACGAGCCAGTATACAGAGAAGACCTTGTTAACGGTGGCAGCGTTATACCTGAGCTTGAAGGAATATAACGAGGCCATCGTGCACCTCAAAAAACTGGAGCTCGTTTCAGAATATAAAGAAAACTATGGCTACGCGGTTACTAACCTGATGATTTGTTATTTCGAAATCGGCGACTTCGAGCAGGTGGCCAAGTATGCGAGGTTGATTAAGAATTACGATCGGTCGTCTGAAGAGGACATTGCCAAGGCACATCTGTACGGTGCGCGAGCTATGCTGCAGGAAGGGAAAGAGGAGCCCGCCATGAAGGAACTGAGTTTGGCGGCGCTGAAGAGCAAAACGGCAGTCGGCGCAGAAGCACGGTACCGTATGGGGCAACTGCAGTATCAAAACAAGGAATACGACAAAGCGCAGGAAATGGCCTTTGATGTGATCAACAACATGGGATCATATGACTATTGGGTGGCCAAAAGCTTCATCCTGCTTGCGGATGCCTATGCGGGCAAGGGCGATAAGCTCCAAGCGAGGAAGACGTTGGAAAGTGTGATTAAAAACTATGAGGAAGATGATGACGTCATCCCTTCAGCAAAAGAACGTTTACAGAAGTTGAAGAATAAGTAACAGGAATTTTTTTGGCTTGGATCGAGCAAAAAAAAATTAAACGATCTGACGCAAATCAGGTATTTTCCATCAGATGTCATCTCTGTTTTAGATAAATTGCTTAGATTTGTAAATTTAGACAACTTATCATTCCTTCTTGAACTAAAGATTAATTTATGAGCAGATATAATGAATATCTAACGCAGATTATAGATAGAGAGGCCCAGGGGCTTCACCCATTGCCAATTGATGATGCAGCATTGCTATACGAAGTTATTGAGCAGATCAAAGATGTAAACCATGAGCACCGGGAAGGTTCACTCCATTTCTTTATTTATAATGTATTACCAGGAACCACAAGTGCAGCTCGTTTAAAAGCGAAGTTTTTGAAGGAAATTATTCTAGGCGAGTCTAAAGTAAAAGAAATTTCGCCCGACTTTGCTTTTGAGCAATTATCCCACATGAAGGGAGGGCCTTCTATTGAAGTTTTGTTGGATGTAGCGTTGAGCGATGATCATACTATCGCAAAAAAAGCTGCGGAGGTGTTGAAAACACAAGTTTTTCTCTACGATGCCGATACAGATCGTTTGGCGAAAGCCTTCGAAAATGGCAACCAGATTGCCAAAGATATTCTTGAAAGTTATGCTAAAGCAGAATTCTTTACAAAGTTACCAGACATACCCGAAGAGATTACGCTAGTAACGTTTGTTGCGGGCGTCGGTGATATTTCTACAGATTTGCTTTCCCCAGGAAGCGATGCGCACTCCAGGTCAGATCGTGAGCTTCACGGGCAGTGCATGTTTGAGCACAATAAAGAACAACAAAAAGAACTGCAGGCGCTTAAAGAAAAACATCCTGACAAAAGGGTCATGTTGGTTGCCGAAAAAGGCACCATGGGTGTAGGTTCTTCGAGAATGTCCGGTGTAAACAACGTGGCTCTTTGGATCGGTAAACCGGCAAGTCCTTTTATACCGTACGTTAACATTGCTCCGGTGGTGGCCGGAACCAACGGTATTTCTCCGATATTTCTAACTACCGTTGGCGTAACGGGTGGGATTGGCTTAGACCTTAAAAACTGGGTTAAAAAGTTCGATGAAAACGGTAAGCTTGTGGTAGATGCAGAGGGACAGCCAGTGTTAGAACAAGCATATTCTGTTGATACCGGGACGGTCCTTACCGTGAACACAAAGACCAAGAAGCTGTATAAAGACGGACAGGAGATAATGGATGTAGCCTCAGCATTCACTCCTCAAAAGATCGAATTCATGAAAGCCGGAGGTTCGTACTCTGTCGAATTCGGTAAAAAACTGCAGACGTTTGCCGCTAAGACCCTTGGCATTGTTGCCCCTACCGTGTTTGCCCCGTCCAAAGAAATTTCACATCAAGGTCAAGGCCTTACCGCAGTAGAAAAAATATTCAATAAGAACGCTGTTGGCACCTCTGGTGCAACTTTACATGCAGGCTCTTATGTTCGTGCAAAGGTAAATATTGTTGGATCGCAGGATACAACCGGATTAATGACTGCCCAAGAGTTGGAGTCAATGGCTGCAACGGTAATTTCTCCAATAGTAGATGCAGGCTATCAATCAGGTTGTCACACGGCATCCGTGTGGGATAGTAAATCTCAGCAGAATATTCCCAGGCTGATGCGTTTCATGAATGACTTTGGTCTTATAACTGCTAGAGACCCGAAAGGTACATACCATGCAATGACCGATGTTATCCACAAGGTTCTGAATGATCTAACCGTAGATGATTGGGCTATCATTATTGGTGGCGACTCACATACCAGAATGTCTAAAGGAGTTGCTTTCGGTGCAGACTCTGGTACTGTAGCACTTGCACTGGCCACCGGTGAAGCTTCTATGCCCATTCCTGAATCAGTAAAAGTGACATTCAAAGGCAAAATGCAGGATCATCTGGATTTCCGCGATGTGGTGCATGCTACCCAATTGCAGATGTTAAAAGAATTTAATGGAGAAAATGTATTTCAGGGAAGAGTGATAGAAGTGCATATCGGTACATTACTTTCTGACCAGGCATTCACCTTTACAGATTGGACGGCAGAAATGAAAGCCAAAGCATCCATCTGTATTTCTCAGCCAGACACCCTCATCGAGTCATTAGAGATAGCCAAAGACAGAATCAAGATCATGATCGCGAAGGGCATGGATAATGAGAAGCAAGTACTTCGAGGTCTTATTGATAAAGCCAATAAAAGAATTAATGAAATCAGGTCGGGAGAAAAACCACCATTAACGCCTGATGAGAATGCTAAATATTATGCAGAGTTCGTCGTTGATCTGGATATCATTGATGAGCCAATGATTGCAGACCCTGACGTAAATAATGCAGATGCATCAAAGCGGTACACGCATGATACCATTCGAGATCTTACGTATTATGGAGGTGGGAAGCATGTTGATCTTGGTTTTGTTGGATCCTGCATGGTGCATAAAGGAGATATCAAGATCGTTTCGAAAATGCTAAAAAACCTGGAAGAACAATATGGAAAAGTCGAATTCCAAGCTCCTTTAGTAGTGGCAGCTCCTACCTATAATATTATTGATGAACTCAAAGAAGAGGGCGATTGGGATGTGCTGCAAAAGTATTCCGGTTTTGAATTTGATGATGCTGCTCCTAAAAGTGTTGCTCGTACAACCTATGATAACATCCTGTATCTGGAGCGACCAGGTTGTAATTTGTGTATGGGTAACCAAGAAAAGGCAGCGCAGGGCGATACCGTAATGGCAACATCTACCCGTTTGTTCCAGGGGCGTGTGGTTAAAGATTCAGACCGTAAGAAAGGAGAGTCATTATTGGCATCTACCCCAGTGGTTGTTCTTTCTGCCATTTTTGGAAGAACCCCTACCATTGAAGAATATAAAGCTGCTGTTAAAGGGATTAAGCTGACCCAGTTTTCACCACCCATTAAAAAAATGACTTCAAACTCATTAGCCACTGACCAGATTTCTTTTTAGATTTCTCGTTTTATTAGGCTATGAAGATAGATAAAATACGTTTTGGATGTGAGAGGTCTCAATTGGAAGCTTATATGACAGCTGCTATAGGCCTACACATCCGAAACGGTTTCTATGAAGGGATCTGTACAAGTACAAGCTATATCAACAACACTTTCCAGGCATCCATTACACGGCCGTTATCTAACAAATGCTTCGCTTTTAAATGCAGGCGTGTGGTGCGTGTGTGGCTGTCGATGGTAGCAAGTAATTCTTTCATTTCATCGGTTTTGCTAAAGGCCTCTACCTCCTCATTGGATGGTAGTGTTTTAACAAGCCCCAATAACCCTAAATTATTCCCGGTTAATACGTTGGAGTTTTTAACCTCTTTAGGGAAAGCATCTACGCCGATGCCTATTCCGGCATAATCTATTGGTTTGGCAATTTTAAATAAATTATCGCTGGTTACCCTACAATACCAGTCGCCGCCTAAACGAGCTACCAAATCTATTTTAAGAGGGTCTATTTTGCCATTAGCATCCAAAATATCTTCATTGATATGAATCCGTTTCACTTCTGCAATAACCAAATTACCTGCTCCTCCGTTTTTTCCTAACGCTATCACATCATTCACTACACATTCCAATTGAACGGTCGATTCCGCTACCCTGGGTGGCTTTATCGTCTCCGAAGCCAATTCAGTAAACCCCGCTTTCGAAAACTCATTTACTCCTTTTGGATAATCTATACTAGTTAAATAGGTCTGTTGAACCATATCATAGTTCACAATATTAATCACACATTCAGGTATTTCCAAAACGTTTTCAAGCGTATGCTTCGTGGTGTTATCCCGCGCCTTGCGTGTCGGCGAAAAAACGCATATCGGTGGATTGATACTAAACACATTAAAAAAACTAAACGGACTTAAATTAACCTCGCCGTTTTTATCAATAGTGGATACAAAACATATCGGCCGGGGTGCAATCGCATAATGCAAATAACTTTGCATTTCCGCCGGTGTTAATGATGACGCATCAATAGTTTTTAACCTCATTCAAATTTTTATTAATGTGGGTTCGGGGTAAGAAAAGTATGGTTTCCGCTTACAAAATGATTAACAACAATTCAGGAACAAATACCAAAATACTGTGCTGAGAGATAAAATTACAGAAATTTTTGTAAACATTGTTCACTTTTGCAAAGATGATATAGTGAGCGGTTTATCCAGCCATCAATGATGCGGTAAAAGGTGTAAATAACTAGGGCGATAACAGCTAAATAGGAAAAGACAATTAGAATTCAAAGTTGTTAGCAATAATACAAGGCTTGATTCCCGATACATGTTGCTCTTCTCACAAACAACTAAACTTCGGAAAATGTACCATTCAAGTTAGAAAGAGATGCCCATATTGTTTCAGATGAATGTTATTTTTGGAAATCTCAATATTTTTGTTTTACCTTTGTGTCGATTAATAATTAACCCTTTTTAAAGACGAAGAAAATGTTTGTAACGATTAGTTTTCCAACGCAGTTATTGGCAACCAGGTTTGCTGATAGCGCTCTTCGTGCTTTTGTCTTTTCTTAGATTACTCATCTACAAAATATGGAAAAAGCTCGAAGATGATTCGGGCTTTTTTGTTTTATTCCGGACCCTTCAACAATTCCCGAATCCCAATTTATGTTAAACGCCTGGCATGGTTAGGCATTTTTAGTATTAATAACAAAAATAATGGGAAAGAAACTTTCCGGGAAAGACCTGATTAATATAGGCTTTCCCAAGAACAATAGTGTCAATATTGCTTTAGGGCAGATACAACGATACAAAAAGAAGGATACCAAGGAGCGGATTCTGAAGGAAGCAAGAGAAATTTTGATTGCTCCCAACAATTTTATTGGTCATGCCATCTGGGGCAAAGTGGCAGAACAATTAGTTAGCCCAGTTAAAGTGGAGATGCCGGCATTGCGTGCAAACCGTGTTCCTTTTCAGATTTTCGGCGAGAACGAAATCGACGAGTTGGCAAAAAGGCAAATATATGATGCTTTGAAGTTGCCCGTTGCCATCCGTGGAGCCTTAATGCCCGATGCGCACGCGGGCTATGGCCTGCCCATTGGCGGTGTGCTGGCAACAGATAATGCAGTTATTCCCTATGGTGTAGGGGTAGATATTGGTTGCCGCATGAGCATGTCTATATTTGATATTCCTGCAACATACCTTAAAGGGCGGACTTTTCAGTTGAGAAATTGGCTGTCAGAGCATACCAAATTTGGTATGGTCGAAACGCACAAGATCAAGCGTGAACATGAAGTACTGGATCGTCCGGAGTTTAAAGAAATTCCATTGCTAAAGTCTTTGCACAGCAAGGCTTATAAGCAGCTGGGAACTTCCGGTGGCGGTAATCACTTCGTAGAGTTTGGTATTGTCCAATTAGATCAAGTTCGTCCCGAATGGAAATTGGGGCCGGGAGAATACCTGGCGTTGTTGTCGCATAGCGGATCGCGGGGTTTGGGCGCCGGTATTGCCAGGCATTATACCTATTTGGCCACCAAGCAATGTCCATTGCCTAAGCAGGTGCAACATTTAGCCTGGTTAGATCTGAATAGGCATGACGGACAAGAGTATTGGTTGGCCATGCATTTAGCTGGTGATTACGCTAAAGCCTGTCATGATGATATACACCAGCGTATGGCTAAGCTCTTAGGTGTGAGATCGCGCATAACAATTTCTAACCATCATAATTTTGCATGGAAAGAAACTGTAGACGGTAGGGAATGCGTGGTTCACCGAAAAGGTGCAACGCCAGCAGCAGCAGGGGTCTTGGGAATTATTCCGGGATCCATGACAGCACCCGGTTTTATTGTTGAAGGTTTGGGCAATGAATTAAGCTTACATTCCGCCTCGCATGGGGCAGGGCGTTTGATGTCAAGAGGTCAATGTAAATCGCAGATAACCAAAGGTGAAATGTTGGCAATGCTTAAAAATCACGATGTGGAGCTCATTGGAGGAGCAATAGACGAGGCTCCTATGGCATACAAGGATATCCATAAGGTGATGCAATTACAGTGTGAACTCGTTCAGGTGTTGGGTACATTCTTGCCCAAAGTTGTACGGATGGATAAATAGGAGGGGAGATGGAGAAGAAATGGATACAAATTACATCCGGACGGGGCCCGGCCGAGTGTCAGTTGCTGGTAGCGGCATGTTATAGAGATCTGCTATATCGGGCAGAAGTAGCAGGCTTAGGACTGCTGCTCATTCATCAAGATTATGATGAAAAAGGGAAATACTTACGTTCAATCGTATTACGCATAGAGGGCCAGGCATTAAGCAATTGGCTAAAACCCTGGCTAGGATCCATTCAATGGATTTGTAGAAGCCCACTGCGTCCCTTTCATAAGCGTAAAAACTGGTTTGTTGGCTGCTTTGAGTTGGAACAACAGGTATTGTTGACGTTTGACGAACACGAAGTGTTTTTTCAAACCATGCGCAGTTCCGGAACTGGAGGCCAGCATGTCAATAAGGTTAGCAGTGCGGTTCGTGCCACACATCGGCCAACGGGTTTCGTTGTGCAGGTCATGGACACAAGATCACAATGGCAAAACAAACAGATTGCTATAGACCGCTTGAAATGGCTGGTTTATCAAGCAAACTTGTCTGTCGATGCGGGTAATAAGCAAGCCGAATGGCTAAATCAGTTACAAATTGGAAGAGGAAACCCTATTCGTGTTTATGCAGGGGACAAGTTTTCGTTGCGCGAATGAGGTGAGCGAAGATGCATTTCTACGGAGGGACATGCTTGTCCTTCCGTAATTTAAACATTTTTTAACAGTTTCTTATTGCTTCTATTCTTTGATTTATAAATACCCTAATACATCTATATCTATATAAGACCGTTTTCCTCACAGTACAAATTCAAAGAACTAGATTGGGTACCTAGGTAGGAGGCTATATGCCCAAGAGGTGCTCGTTTTAACAACTGCGGCTGTCTCTTCAGTAAATCAACGTGACGTTCCTTTGCATTTAGCATACGCAATGAATTTGTCTTAGCTTCACTGAATATGTAATATTGTTCGGTGAGATAGCGGCATCAGTCGTTTTACTAGATCGATCCGTTTTTCGTATCAAGAGCCATTGCCACGTCCAACTAAAATAGTCAGTTCATATATAATTTCCAAATCGCGTTGGGGTAAAAGCTTGATTAAAATGCCTAAATGCTTCTTATTTTCGCAGCTATAAACAGGTGGCTATTGTAACATTGGCTGCTTGCCTGAGATGCAGGCCTTTAAGTTATCTTCTTCATTTCTAAATAGTGTTTTAATGTTTTTTATTTAAATTAGTTAGGGGTAAATAAATCTTAAACGAGCATGAAGAAGGTATCAATAGTAATTCACAGTTTTCGTCAGTTACCTTGCTGCATTTTCACAACAAACGAAGTGCTGATACAAATGAAAAAAATAGAAATTGAAAAAGTTGTAAAATCCATAATATGAACAGGCGATCCATCATAATTATATATACTAGTATATTGCTGGCTGTTTTCCCGGGACTTCTAAACGTAAAAGCGCAGGATAAAAATGCTGCTGCCGATAGTTTACGGCAAAAGATACTTGCTTTAAATATACCGGAGCTTACCATTACCAACATTCAACACATCAATACTGGTTCTTATCAGCCGCCCGCATCGACAAAAGTGCTGGATGGGCTTCCTCCGTTTTGCCTGGTAACAGCAAGGCTTAAGCCAACTCCTGTATCCGATATAAGAATTGAGCTCTGGATGCCTGATACCAGCTGGAATGGTAGGTTTTTGGGAACGGGCAATGGAGGAAGCGCTGGCAGTATTGTTTATGATAAGCTGGTCCAGGGATTGAAAAAGGGTTATGCGACATCGAATACGGATATGGGTACATCGCCGCACGTAGATTCAGCCATCTACCACCCCGAACGCTGGGCCGATTTCGGATACCGCGCCACGCATTTGATGACCGTTGTTTCCAAACAGATTGTGAAAGCATATTATGGCAAAGCGCCACATCATGCTTATTTCGTTGGTTGTTCAACAGGTGGCCAGCAGGCCTTGATGGAGGCACAGCGGTACCCGGAGGATTATAACGGCATCATCGCAGGAGCACCGGCAAATAACCGAACGCATTTACATACCGGTTTTATATTAAATCATAATGCTGCCAATGAAGTAAACAGAGGTCTGTTTTCAGCAGCAGACCTTTCCTATATCACGAAAACGATTGTAGCCAGGTTTGCAGGAAAGGACGGCGGGGCGCCAACAGACAGTTTTCTTACAGATCCAAGAATGGTGAAATTTGACTTCGATTCGCTCTTTAAATGTGGAAATGGTAATGCAGGCCAATGCCTTACAGACGTTCAGATAGCCACCTTAAAAAAGATATATGCAGGCCCTGTAAATCCCCGTACAGGAGAGCAGATCTACGGCGCACCACCAGCCGGAAGTGAAAATGCCAGTGGCGGACTAGAATATCAGCAGACAGACAAAGGGGCTGCAGGCCTGTTCTACCTTTACCGTTGGGTATTGGGTGCACGCTTTGATTTCAGCAACTTTGATTTCGATAAACACCAGGATACTGTAGACGCTGTTCTTGCGCCAATGCTGAATGCCAATAATCCTGATCTCAGCGGCCTGCAAAAGGCCGGTGGGAAATTGATCATGTACACAGGTACGGCAGATGCGCTTGTTCCGTATCCCGATGCCATCAATTACTATGAACGGGTAGTGCATCTGCAGGGCAGTTTGAAAAAAACGCAGCGTTTCTTCAGGTATTTTCTGATACCAGGCATGGGTCATTGCGGAGGCGGTCCGGGAATCAATGATTTTGGGCAAAACCTTACTACAACTGTAAAACAGGACAGCGAGCACGATATTTTACAGGCATTGGTTAAATGGGTGGAAGAGGGAGTGGCACCCAAACAGATTATTGCCACTGCATTAAACTGTTGTGGAGGGGAAAATATGCCCAGGTTTCAAAGACCTGTGTATCCCTATCCGAAATTTCCGGAATATACCGGAGGCGATGCGAACGCTCCTTCCAGTTATAAAGCGGTCGAGCATCCGAGAGGTGGCGTTTTAATACCGGCCGGGAAGTATTTGCAATGATCATTAAGCATATTAGTTGAAGACAATGTATTCGCTTGGCGAATTTACACACCCTTCTAATTCTCACATTTTCTCTAATACGAACAATGTGTTTCAGGTCTTCCATTAGTCAAGATTATCAACCTACCGATTCTTCTTTCCGATCTCGTATCCAACTTTTTTTTCTTGGCTTTTCTTCCTTTTCAATAAACTTACTTAAGTAACTGAAAAGCACCTCGATTTTTTGGTACTGTTTTATCATCTGTTTTTCTGCCTGTTCTACCCTCAGAAACACATCCTTATGGGCCACTAACAGTTCTCGGATTTTAGTGTATATACATACGATCTGGATGGCTTGTTCACTGTTTAATACGCTCGAAAGCATTAATACACCATGTTCAGTAAAAACATTATGTTGCCTATAAAAGGAAATTTATCTAAGTTTGAGAATAACTTGAATTAACCGTTTAAAATGCCGAATGATGTATTGACCCACGGACTCGAAGTAGTGTTCTGTGGAATAACTGATAGGGAATCTTCTTCAGACAGCACTTTTTTTTATGATCGTCCCGGAAATAATTTCTATAATATTCTGTACAAAACCGGATTTACCCCCATAAAACTCCATCCCGAACGATATGGTGAAATTAACCAATATCAAATCGGCCTTTCCGCCTTAAAGGAAAAGGAAGATGCCGATGATGTTGAAAATTATGACGCAGCAGACTTTGTCACAAAAATGCTCGATCAGCGGCCTCGGTTCGTTGCTTTCACATCTAGGAACGCAGCTGCCTGTTGTCTGGAATACCTGGATGTTAATGGAACGGCGAAGCATGGTTTACAGGACTGGCGTATTGGCGTTTCGCAGGTGTTCCTATTGGTTTTGCCACCTGGAAGCGAAAAGCGGTTTTGGAATGAGAAGTATTGGCAGCAATTGAAAGAGCTGATTGATAAAGCACGGAAAAGCGATATGGCAAGGATCAACTCTATTTAATCACAACCATCCGTTTTGGCGGTTTCACTTCCGCGCAAAAGGGAGCTAAAATCTCTTTGAATAGACTAGCGTACACCAGATAAAAGTCTTCACCGTCTATTACGCAGTCTGCGGTAGTCCAATAGCTCCTAAATAAGTGTTTAATATTGATCTGAACGTGTTATTGGTAGTGTCCGTAAACGCTGCACCCATGCCGTATAGTCCTATACCCATATCGCCAAAATCTGTTGTGCCCGATTTCATAATAAGCTGGGGCGAAGAGGGGAGGCTAACGGAATCTGCTGTTCTTGATATTCTTATTCCTTTATTGTAACAGACAAGAGACGTTCCCGTTGGACCGATACGATTTATACTTTTAAGCCCATTGCCATCGAAACCGACGGAGGCATTGGTCGTTCCGATACCGTTGTTTATTCTTTGAGCATTTATGGTGATGTTTATCATTCGGTTTTCGTATGTTCCATTCACGCCGTCTATTGACCCTAGACTTGCGATATTTGTGCTCCTTTGAATATAAAGGTTAGCAATACGCGACGCATTGTTTAAAGTATATTTATTTCCAGGCTGAGGTATAAAACCCGTATCTATATAACCATCGGTCCCATTGCCTTTGAAACCCTCAATTGATGTTGTTATTCCACCTATTATCGTAGCTTTGTATTGGGCTGGATTAATTAGATTGAGAGACCTGAAATTATTATCTCCGTCGCTTGCAAATAGATAAAGAATATCAAAATGTTCACTGAATAGGTTGGCGGTTTTTAAGCTGACAATGAATTGATTCAGTGCAAGCAGGTTTGTGTCGCTTAAAAAGGAATATCCTTGGGCCGCTGCATAATCTATCAGCGCTTTAGTGGAATCATCGAGAGCAAATTTTTGTTGATGTAAGTAGGTTCCTAATTTTTTAACATATGGCATAGATGCTCCATTTGTGTCATAATCAATGTAACCGACTATTCCATGATGTTTTTCCGTTGAAAAGCTACCGGAACCCATCATGTCAATCAATTCGTGCCAGAAGTAAGCCTCTCCCGCAGTTGAATTGATAAAGTCATTCCAAATACGCTGGTGGGTTGAGATCATTCTGTCCTCATTTGCCGAGTCCGTTAACGTTTCGCTATAGCGGTATCCTGCCTCCGTAAACCAGACTTTCTTTCCGGGGTATCTATTTTCGATATAGTCAAATATGTTTGTAAAACTGTTTGCTGGAGGCAATTTACCGTCATTTGGAAGTCTATGATTAGGATCAGGGTTGTTAATGCTGTTTTGATTGTTCGAATACCAGTGCCAGACAATTTTGTCAATTGTGGGGGCAGCAGCAAGTACTCTGTCCAATAGCACAACAGGTAACCAACCGGAATGCCCAAACATAGATATTACAGAAGGTTTAACCGCTAGTTTAGCGGCTTCCATTCCAGCCACATACTGTACAGCCCTATCCAATCTGTCTATGTTATAATTGCTTAAGCCCTGGCCATTACCATTTATAATCAGATCTGTTGAAATCTCCAGTTCATTGCCGTATTCAATATATTCCACTTTATCTCCGTAATTGGTTAGAAAACCCGATATCTGGTTATATCCAGCATCGTATGCATCTTGCGGGGTTGCATATTTGTCCGTCCAATATGCCTGACTTGTATTGTCCCTTGATATTACTTGAATTACATTGACTAATTTGATGCCAACTGCTGTACATTTGTGATACCATCCAAAATTCTGCTTGCGGCCATCAGTGTCAGGAAGGCCTTGTACATTGACGTCGCTGGGTTGAGTCCCATAAAGACGTCCCCATGTGTAAGGAGATGTTGTCTGGAGTGTACCATCGGGTAATGTCGAAAAATCAACACGGCTAAATGTCAGTCCGGCATCCTGCATGACTTGTAGCTGAAACAAAAAACCAACAGATGGAATGTTGTTATATTTCCCTTGACTAATAGGGTGTGCACTTACTCCTAATATCCTTGAAGATGAATCAAATGCTTCCATGGTTGTTTTTGTATAATTTATGTCTAGGTAATATCGTGTGACTAATATATAACCTTTAAAAGATATTTTTGCAAAAAGGCGAAAATATAATTTTTAAATACTGAATTCACTTATATTAAAATAAAAGTCTTAATTACATTTTACATCAATGCTATCAAATTACCGCATTGAACCTCTTGTAAACTAAATGTACTGTAATATCTTTCCATCCATTTTTGGTAAAAACCGAGGTTTCATAATTCATTTGAATGGTTTCTTCATTGGAAAAGTTAGCAGTTTGCTCAGATTCTCTCCGGCTGTCAATTGTTTTCTGCCACTCAAATATTAGCTGTGCTTTATTCTGATTAATTTTACAGTATCCGATATTGAAAGACTGTAAGTAATTCGGTGGTGCCGTTAATCCCTGTTCGTTATTCTCGGGAATAGGCCATCCCTGATCAGCAAATACGCCTTTTTCGACGATGTTTTCCTTGATAGTTAGAAAACTATTTTTGATAGATGGGAGTTCCTTCATTATGTCTTCGGTTTCCTTATCATCAAAATTCAGGTCAACGGGAGCGTTACTCTTGGCTTCCCGAATTGCATAAATACCATAGAGGTGGCTAACGCCAGTAGTGTCATCATCCTTTTGGCATCCGGTAAAGCAGGCAATTGTAAAAAGAAAAACTGCAATTATAACAAGCGTTCTCTTCATATCTTAGTACTAAGATAATTAATCAGTATAAAGACAAATATATAAAATGAAATATGTTTTACTTATTAATTCCATCTCTATCCGAAATAAACTTAAAGCAGAAAGACCCCAATTCATTTCGGGAATCTTTTTAATCAGTAGAAAACGGAATCCTTTTTAAACGCCGTTAAAATAAGTTCTTTAAGTCTGATAACATGTTGCCTTCCCGGTTTTCCAGGGCATGCCTTTTCTGCCTCTTCTGGCGTGTAATAGCTCAATCGTTTGATACCTTCTTTCGTTATGAGTGTTAATTCATAAGAGCCACCATCCATTATACCGAGAGATTGCTCGGTCGTTATTATAGTATCACCCCGCACTGTCCGGGTTGTTTTTACTGGGCATCCAACATCATAGGTGCTGTCGTCTTTGAATTTCCAAGGTTTTAATGCAGAAACTTCACTCCATAGATTGGCAGCCGTATCTTTATCAATACTGAAAATTTCGAAAAAGCGATTGACCTCCAACGTATCGCTATATCGATCATAGGTTTCTTGTTTTTCGAGGTAACTTGCCATGGTCTTAGGGATACCTTGGAACCTAGGTAATTCATGTATAAAGAAGTGATAAAGATAACAGCTGATATTTGTACCCGTTTTGCTGACCATAAATGCATTTTTTCTGCGTATTCCAAAATTATCTGTCCCCTCTAAAATAATGGTGCTGTCACAGTTCTCCAACAATGCTTTTTCAAGGTCAGTTATCTCCTGTGCATTTGTGGTTAGGTGGTAGAAAAATAGAAAGCTTAAGAAAATGAATTTGTATCGCATGTTTATAATATTGCTAACTGATTCTCCATAGTAGATGCTTGCCCTATTAAGAATCCATAAATCCTTAAGTGTTTAATGCGTTTGATTATTTAACAGAGGATCTAACGGTCAATCCTTTTAATTTGTACGAAGTTTCAGACCATCTCCAAGTAAGGAGAAATAGATTTTTGAGCTTATCAAGCGGC
>DATMSZ010000359.1:0-7692 GCA_035565175.1 Pseudosphingobacterium sp. | reverse complement strand
TAATATTGTCGAATAATAATATTAATTTAGCAATCTATTTAAACTAAGCAATAACAAAATACAGTTGAAGATATGGAAGAACAGGGATTGTATCGTTCTGATTTTGAGCATGATGCGTGCGGAGTAGGCTTTGTGGCTCATCTAAAAGGGATCAAAAGTCACCGTCAGGTTCAAGATGCGTTGACTATGTTAGAGAACATGGAACATCGTGGCGCTTGCGGGTGCGATGAGGAAAGCGGAGACGGTGCTGGTATTATGATTCAATTACCACATGAGTTTTTGTGGGAAGAATGTAGCAAATTAGATATTCGGTTGGGTGAGCCTGGATATTACGGTGTTGGAATGACCTTTTTGCCAAAAGAAACACTTTTGGGTAATCAATGTATTGATCTAATAAAAAGTGCAGCGGCTCAATTAGGTTTAAATTTTTTAGGAATTAGAGACGTCCCAGTTACTTCAGAAGGAGTGGGGGTAACCGCTTTAAGTGCCGAACCAACGATTATACAGTTTTTTGTTGAACGCCCTAAAGATGTTAGAACTACAGAGGATTTCGATCGTAAATTATTTGTGCTGCGCAGACTGATTGTTAAAAAAATCAAAGAGGAGTTACCCGAAGTCAAAGAACAATTTTACGTACCCTCATTATCTAGCAAGACTATTATTTATAAGGGGCAACTTACTACCTATCAAGTCCGCTCGTATTACAATGATTTGTCTGACGAGCGGGTTGTATCTGCTTTTGGCTTAGTACATTCGCGTTTTTCAACCAATACTTTTCCTTCATGGAAACTGGCGCAACCTTTCCGTATCGTATCCCATAATGGTGAAATTAATACCCTGACAGGTAACCTCAACCGTTTTTACGCTGGTCTTAGATCCATCTCTTCTCCTTATTTTTCAGATGAAGAATTGGAGATTTTGCTACCTGTGGTAGATCCCGGATTATCTGACTCAGCTTCTTTGGATAATGTTGTAGAATTACTGCTACACAGCGGGCGTTCTCTGCCTCACGTTATGCTTATGTTAGTGCCCGAAGCCTGGGATGGTAATAATGCAATGGATCCTCTTAGAAAGGCTTTTTACGAGTACCATGCCACCATTATGGAACCATGGGATGGACCGGCTGCACTTTGTTTTACCAATGGAACCACCATCGGAGCAATGTTAGATCGTAACGGTTTAAGACCACTGAGATTTGCTGTTACAAATGATGATCGTGTGGTGGTAGCATCCGAAGCAGGTGCACTACCGATAGAAGAGAGTACAATTATTAAGAAGGGCCGCCAACAACCAGGGAAAATCTTTTTGGTTGACATGGAAAAAGGCGAAATAATGAGTGATGCTGATATCAAATTTGAGTTAGCTAGTAAACAACCTTATGGAGAGTGGCTTGATAAATATAAAATTAATATAAATGACCTAGCGGAACCTAGAGTTACCTTTACCTACCTTTCTAAAGAATCTGTATTTAGGTATCAGCAAATTTTTGGATATTCAAGAGAAGATGTTGAAGGAATACTAATTCCGATGGCTGTTGATGGGAAAGAGCCTGTTGGTTCAATGGGAACTGATGTACCGTTGGCCGTATTATCCGAACATCCTCAACATTTAAGTAGTTATTTTAAACAATATTTTGCACAGGTTACCAATCCTCCCATTGATCCTATCAGGGAAAGACTGGTAATGAGTTTGGCTACGTTCATTGGTAATTCCGGCAATATTTTGGACGAAGATAAAATGCATTGTCATTGCGTGGCGCTTGAACATCCGATTGTTACCAGCAGGGACTTAGAAAAATTGCGCAGTATTGATACGGGCATTTTCCAAGCTAAAACACTTCAGACATATTTTAGAGCAGACGGTAAAGAAGGAGCATTAGAGGAAGGATTAGCTCGTTTATGCCGCTATGCTGAAGATGCCGTACGTGATGGATTTGAAGTATTAATACTTTCTGATAGAGCGATAGATTCACAACACGCTGCAATACCTTCTTTATTGGCTGTTTCAGCTGTGCACCACCATTTGATAAAAACCGGATATAGAGGTGCAGTGGGTTTGGTAGCGGAAGCTGGCGATGTTTGGGAAGTACACCATTTTGCCTGCTTGTTGGCTTTTGGTGCAACAGCTATTAATCCATATATGGCCTTGGCTTCAATCAGAACACTGAAAGAAAGTGGTGTGATCGATACGCCATTAACATGGCCTGATTTGTCAAAAAACTACGTGAAAGCAGTTTGTAATGGTTTACTAAAGATATTCTCAAAAATGGGGATCTCTACGTTACAATCTTATCAGGGCGCTCAGATTTTTGAAGTGCTCGGTATTAGCCGAGAAGTTGTTGATAAATACTTCTGTGGAGCCGTTTCACGTATTGGTGGTTTAAACTTAGACGATATAGCCAAAGAGGTTTTAAGTAAACACAATAGAGGCTTCAACAATGATAAAAAAGTAAATCTACTTCCCGAAGGAGGTATTTATCAATGGAGAAGAAGGGGAGAAGCCCATCTCTTTAATCCAACAACCGTTCACCTATTGCAACAGGCATGTAGAACAGGTAATTACGAAATATATAAGCAGTACACCACTCAAATAAACAATCAGAAAGAGCGGATGTATACCCTTAGAGGATTATTTGATTTTGCCAAGCATCGTGCACCAATATCTTTAGATGAAGTAGAACCTGCCGAACAAATTATGAAACGCTTTGCTACAGGAGCGATGTCGTTTGGATCTATCTCACATGAAGCGCATAGTACATTAGCGATCGCAATGAACCGTATTGGAGGTAAAAGTAACACGGGAGAAGGAGGAGAAGATGAGATGAGGTATAAAACTTTACCTAATGGTGATTCAATGCGCTCAGCCATTAAACAAATTGCATCCGCTAGATTCGGAGTGACATCACACTATCTTTCCCAGGCAGACGAGTTGCAAATCAAAATGGCGCAAGGAGCAAAACCAGGAGAAGGGGGACAGCTACCAGGAGATAAAGTGGACGAATGGATTGCGAAAGTAAGACATGCCACTCCCGGTGTTGGATTGATTTCTCCACCTCCACACC
The DNA here is from genome assembly GCA_035565175.1 of Pseudosphingobacterium sp. Classification (GTDB taxonomy): domain Bacteria; phylum Bacteroidota; class Bacteroidia; order Sphingobacteriales; family Sphingobacteriaceae; genus Olivibacter. The sequence continues at coordinate 4,631 of DATMSZ010000359.1, read as the reverse complement.
ACGATATTTATTCGATAGAGGATTTAAAACAATTAATTTTTGATTTAAAGAATGCTAACCGTGCTGCACGCATAAATGTAAAATTAGTTTCAAAAGCGGGTGTTGGTACGATTGCAGCCGGCGTAGCGAAAGCGCATGCTGACGTTATCCTAATTGCGGGATATGACGGCGGTACAGGAGCATCGCCTATCAGTTCCATTAAACATGCAGGCTTACCATGGGAGCTTGGATTAGCAGAAGCACAACAGACTTTAGTGAAAAATCAATTGCGCAGTCGCGTTGTATTGCAAACCGACGGCCAATTAAAAACGGGTAGAGATTTAGCTATTGCAACCTTATTGGGGGCTGAAGAATGGGGGGTAGCTACGGCAGCCCTTGTAGCTGGTGGCTGTATAATGATGCGTAAGTGTCATTTAAATACTTGTCCTGTTGGTGTGGCTACACAAGATCCGGAATTACGTAAATTATTTACTGGTAAGCCGGAAGATATCGTTTATCTGTTTAAATTCTTAGCGGAAGAGTTAAGAGAAATAATGGCTAGTTTAGGTTTCAAAACCATCAATGAAATGGTGGGGAGAGCGCAATTCCTTAAAGTTCGTGAAGATTTAAATCATTGGAAGGTTAATAAATTGGATCTATCAGGAATACTTTATGCTCCTCAGAATCATATAGGTAAAAGCCTTTACCAAACAGAGTCGCAAGACCATGGTATGGATATGATTCTCGATTGGGGAATGCTTAAACAAGCAGATAAGGCACTTGAAAGTAAGACTCCTGTGTTTGGTACATTTAACGTTAAAAATACGGATCGTACTATAGGAACATTATTGTCTAATGAAGTTTCTAAAATTTATGGGTCAGAAGGACTACCGGATAATACCATTAACTTTAAATTTATTGGCTCCGCTGGTCAAAGTTTTGGTGCTTTTGCGGCAAAAGGATTGTCTTTTGAGTTGGAAGGTGAAGCGAATGACTATGTTGGGAAAGGATTATCTGGAGCCCAGTTAGCTATTTATCCTGTCAATGATAGTCAATTAGTGCCTCATGAAAATATCATTATTGGCAACGTTGCCCTATATGGAGCAACGTCTGGTCACTTATTTGTATGCGGACAGGCGGGAGAACGATTTGCTGTTCGTAACTCAGGGGCCACTACTGTAGTGGAAGGTGTAGGTGATCATGGATGTGAATACATGACCGGTGGAAGGGCTTTAATCTTAGGAGAAACAGGCAGAAACTTTGCCGCTGGAATGAGTGGTGGTATTGCATGGGTTTACGATATCAATGGCACTTTTAGAGACCGTTGTAACCTTGAAATGGTTGATTTAGATCCACTTGATGCGGAAGACGAAACACAGATTATTAATTTGCTTAAACGACACATAAATTTGACTAACAGTAAATTGGCTTCAAATATATTGGGTAATTGGAAAAACGACCGTGGCTTGTTTGTGAAGGTATTCCCTAAAGAGTACAAAAAAGTTTTACAGACAAAATTAGTTGAGGCTTAAAAAATATAGATTGAGAAATGGGAAAAGTAACAGGGTTCAAAGAGTTTGAAAGACAACTTCCATCGAAAGATGCTCCACAGGATCGTCTTAAAAATTATAAAGAGTTCGTACACAGTTTTAGTGAAGAAGAACTGAATACACAGGCCGCGCGGTGTATGAATTGCGGTATTCCTTTTTGCCATTCGGGTTGTCCGCTTGGAAACGTTATACCTGAATTTAATGATGCGGTGTATGACGGGAAATGGGAAGATGCTTTTGAAATATTATCATCTACGAATAATTTTCCGGAATTTACTGGACGTATCTGTCCAGCTCCATGTGAATCTGCTTGCGTGTTAGGTATCAATCGTTCTCCTGTAGCTATTGAAGAGATTGAAAAACATATCGCTGAAATAGCTTATCAAAAAGGTTTTGCAAAAGCCAAACCAGTGTCCGTAAAAACCGGTAAGACGGTTGCGGTAGTTGGATCTGGTCCCGCAGGACTGGCTGCTGCAGCGCAGTTAAGTAAAGCGGGCCATGAGGTTACTGTATATGAGCGCGACGATAAACCCGGAGGCCTCTTGAGATACGGTATTCCGGATTTTAAATTGGAGAAATGGGTGATTGATAGACGCCTTGATATCATGAAGCAAGAAGGGGTGGTATTCAAATGTAACGCTGAAGTTGGAGGGAATGTGCCAACTGATGAACTTAAATCGTATGACGCAATCGTACTGGCTGGTGGGTCCACCATTCCAAGAAATTTAAATATCCCTGGTCGTGAATTAAAGGGAGTTCATTTTGCAATGGAATTTCTAAAGCAGCAGAACAAACGTGTTGGTGAATCTGCCTTTGAGGAAGCAGAGATACTTGCTACGGAAAAAAATGTGCTCGTAATTGGAGGAGGGGATACTGGATCAGATTGTGTTGGGACTTCAAACAGGCACGGGGCTAAAACAATTACACAGTTTGAATTAATGCCTCAACCACCAGCTTCTAGAAGTGCCGCAATGCCTTGGCCAACCTATCCCATGGTGTTGAAAACGACGTCATCGCATGAAGAAGGGTGTCAGCGTTTTTGGAGCATCAATACAAAATCTTTTATTGGTGATGAACAGGGTAATTTGAAAGGCGCGCTTGTTGTTGATTTAGCCTGGGAGACTGATACAATGGGACGTCCAGTTAAGTTTGCAGAAGTTCCAGGTTCTGAACGTGAAATACCTTGTGAATTAGCATTATTGGCGATGGGTTTTTTACATCCCCAACATGATGGTCTATTAAAACAACTAGGTGTAGGATTAGATGCCAGAGGAAACGTGAATGCCGCTGAGGGGAATTATCAAACTTCCTTAGATAATGTTTTTGTTGCCGGGGATATGAGGCGTGGCCAATCTTTAGTGGTTTGGGCTATTTCAGAGGGTAGAGAATGCGCAAGAAAAGTAGATGAATACTTAATGGGGAAATCTGTGCTCGAAAGCAAAGATGCTATCGCAGAATATGCTTAGGTCTATTGCTAGAAGCTGTAGGTAAACCAAAATAATATCGTTGATTTTTAATTGTTAAAGCGGTCACCTTTACGGTTGGCCGCTTTTTAATTTTAATTTGTGAAAAAAATCCCACAAAACGATACCTGCCGAAATAACAATGTTAAAAGAATGTTTGGTGCCAAACTGTGGTATTTCAATACAAGCATCTATCATTTGCATTGCTTCTTCAGAAACACCATTTACCTCATTGCCAAAAATAAGGGCATACTTTTCTCCTGGTAAGGGATTAAATTGATGAAGCATGGTGCTTCCCTCTGCCTGTTCCACGGCAAGAATTTTTTTACCTTCCGCTCTTAAACGACTGAGTGCCTCTTTAATATCTTGCACATAGCTCCATTCAATGGATTGCGTGGCTCCTAGCGCCGTTTTTTCGATATCCCGATGTGGAGGAATGCCTGTTATGCCGCATAAAACTACGCTGTCTACCGCAAAACCGTCTGAAGTACGAAAAATAGATCCAACATTATGCAAACTTCTTACACTATCAAGTACCACGGTGACAGGTAATTTCTCTTGTCGCTTAAACTCTTCTACGCTCATGCGTGAAAGCTCATCCATTGCTAATTTTCGCATACGGGTTAAAATTTGTAAACAAAAAAAGACCTGAAATTTCCAGGTCTTTGACAATATATCTTATTATAGATAATTATTTCTTATCAGCAGTCAATTTTGCTAAAACAGCATCATTTTTTACTACTTGGCTATGTTTTGGCTCCTTTGATTTACTGCCAACTTCAATATTACGACCCAGTTTCAAGAATTGAACTTCAAGACGTGATACTGTTTTATTTCTTCTATCTTTTCTTTTTAAGCGTGTAACTCCCATTGCTTTTATACTTTTAATAATTCTTTAATGAGGTCGGAAGCGGATTCGAACCGCTGTAGGAGCTTTTGCAGAGCTCAGCCTAGCCACTCGGCCATCCGACCCTTTCCTTATTTTAGGCATGCAAAAATAGCAAAATATTATTGCTTTACTAATTTTTTTCTATTTTATCTTTTTTTTCTTATTTCAGAGCAAAAAATGGCGGCAGATACCGCTACATTAAGCGATTCGGCATTTCCAAAGCGGGGAATGGTTACAGGTACCATTGAAGGGTTTAAAAGGTTTTTATCTACGCCATTACCCTCATTTCCTAACAATATGAGTCCCTCATCTCCGAAATTTGTTTCATAAATCGAATTTCCATTTAATAGTGCGACAAAAATCGGGATCACGTTATCTTGGAAGAAGAGTTGTAAATCGGTGTAAACAATGGATGTTCGTGCCAATGATCCCATGGTAGCTTGCACAACTTTCGGATTAAATGCCTCAACTGTGTCTTCTGAGCAGACAATTTTATTTATCCCAAACCAATCAGCCGTGCGGATGATGGTTCCTAAGTTTCCCGGATCTTGTATATTATCCAGCACCAGTGTAAAACTGTTTTTTAATTCTTTGAGGTCTACTTTTTTATCATCTGGTATTTTTACCAACGCTAATATGCCTTGAGGTGTTTTTAATGTGGTAATTGCTGCAAGATCTTTATCAGTAATGATATTAAGTTTTATTTTTTTTGAAAAATTACCGATTTTTGGTTCTACTTTTGGCGTGCAG
>DATMSZ010000358.1:0-13131 GCA_035565175.1 Pseudosphingobacterium sp. | reverse complement strand
CTTCAAAGTTGCTCAAGGAAAACCTGCCCTGCATATAACTCTTATCCAAAAGCTAAGAGACTTCGATAGTAAAAACCAATTTTTTAATGACACTAACATATAAAACAATTAATCCGCTTAGTTGTTTTCTTGTAACGCGTTAAAATTTTGACTTTCAATCATGTTGCTACAATTGATCACAGCGCGACGTACAACATGGAGAATTAAGCGTAATTAATAACAAGAAAAATGTTTATTCAAAATATAAGAAAATCTAGTTATTTACTCTTCTTTTTCATTTCCACCTTCTTTATAAATCCAGTGTTTTCCCAAGATAAAACGGAGGTGGTCAATTTAATTTGGCAGGGTATCGGGGGGAAACAAAGCTGGGATGAGGCACGTTATTTTATGTTTAGTTGCAAAACAAACATACATCAACTAGTTCCTGGGGAACACTCTTATATTTGGGATAGAGTTAGTGGCAATTGCAGATTTGAAGGCACAGACAGTTCACAAGGAAAAGTACTAGCACTTTTTAATGCTAAAAGCCGAGAAGGAAAAATATTTGTGAACGACCAGGCTATTACAGATCAAGACTCTGCAAAGGTACTCTTAGAAACCATTGTTAACGCCTTCTATAGTGATTCCTTTTGGCTATTCCCCTCAAAAAACCTGGCAGATCCGTCGCAATTGGTATTAAGAGATCAAGAGCTCATCGGAAGTACGCGCTATTATGTCGTAGAATTTCAACTAAGAAACAAAAATTATGGAGAATACTCCTCAAAACTTTTTATAGACACTAATACAGGCCGCGTTTATCAGTGGCAAGCACTATCTGATGATGGAAATATCATGTATAATTTTTTAACATCAAGCTTTAAGGATGTCGGAGGAGGCCTTATGCTCGCGACTGCCTTAATGGATGAAAAAACAGGGATAACAATAAATTACCCCATTGTTTCAGCACTTATTAATGTAGAAGAAGATAAATTTATTAAACCGTAGTTTTAGAATGAAGTGGTTAGAACTTAAAACCCTTGAAGACCTGGAGTCTATTTCCAACTCAAATGATTATACAGTGATATTTAAGCACAGTACCCGCTGTCCTATAAGCAGCATGACAAAAAAGCAATTTGAATTCGAATCACCCTTAATTCCTCAAGATATCCCTGTTTACCTGTTAGACTTAATTAAGCATCGAGAACTATCGAATAAGATTGCGGATAAATGGCAAGTACGACATGAATCTCCGCAAGTATTACTAATTAAGGGATCAGAATGCGTTTACCATGAATCACATAACGAAATAGAAGTAGCCAAAGTGGTTACTAGGATGACCAGTTAAAAACGATTAGTTTCTTAATATCGGGATGTAGACTTAAATATACAGGGCATGTTTCTGCTGCTTTTTGCAACATTCTCTTTTCCTGATCTGTATAAGTTGTTTCCTTTGGGAAATAGAATTGCACATGAATCTCTGCGATTTTACGCGGATTAGATTGCATGATTTTAGTTGTATCCGCACGGACACCGTCTAAATTAATATGATGTGCCCTAGCCGAAATCCCCATAATAGTAAGCATGCAACTTGTTAAAGAGCTTGCCAATAAATCCGTTGGCGAAAAGGCTTCTCCCTTCCCTTGATTATCCAAAGGTGCATCTGTAATTATTTTGGTTTGAGATTGTACATGTTTTGCTTCGGTACGTAAATCACCTAAGTAATTGGTTTCTATTGTAGCCATATATGAATTATAATAAAAGTGTAATAAGTATTTTTTAAATTTTCTGTTGGAAAGGGAGCGAATCACTTCATTTCGGCTAAATTAAGAAATTAGAACCCAATTTTTACTAATTCAAGACTTTTAATGACGATCGAGGAGCTTGACAAAATTGCAGATCAACACAATTTTATCTAAGTTTGTATTATGATTGAATTACCTGTTATTCCTGCTAATCAAATGCAACGCAAACCTGATTGGTTACGGGTTAAGTTACCTGTTGGCAAAGAATATAAACATGTTCGAGGCTTAGTTGACGAACATAAACTTCATACTATTTGTGAGAGTGGCAACTGCCCGAACATGGGTGAATGCTGGGGGGCGGGAACAGCTACTTTTATGATTCTTGGCAACATCTGTACCCGATCGTGTTCTTTTTGTGCTGTTGCAACGGGTAGACCAAAAGCTGTAGAGCTAGATGAGCCCATGCGTGTTGCTACATCGGTGAAACTCATGCAAGTAAAGCATTGCGTTATTACCTCTGTTGATAGAGACGATCTTAAAGATGGTGGTTCAACTATATGGGCCGAAACAATAAATGCTATACGAAGAGAAAGTCCAGAAACAACGCTTGAAACGCTTATTCCCGATTTTAAAGGTAATTGGGAAAATCTAGATCGTGTATTAGCTGTTAGGCCAGAAGTGGTTTCACATAATTTAGAAACAGTAAGAAGGCTTACTAAAGAAGTGCGTATACAAGCTAAATATGATAGAAGCTTGGAATGTTTGCGTCGAATATCTGCCGCAGGACTTAGAACTAAATCAGGTATTATGCTTGGATTCGGTGAAACAGAATCAGATGTTATTGAAGCAATGCAGGATCTTTATGATGTCGGCGTCCATATCCTGACACTCGGTCAATATTTACAGCCAACCAGGGCTCATCACCCCGTAATAGAATGGATTACACCTGAACAATTCAAGCACTATCAACAAATAGGTTTAAATATGGGCTTTAAGTATGTAGAAAGTGGTCCATTAGTACGCTCATCATATCATGCTGAAAAACACCTTTTTGATATGCAATAAGTAAAAACGAGAGCTTATTTAAAATGTTATAACGTAAAATCCCCGATCACTTTGGGGATTTTCTGTATTAGCATAGTAGGAGGTATAACGGACATTCCCTCTTCCGCTAATAAATCACCTGCTTTACCATGTAAGAAGCAAGCAAGCATGGCTGCTTCCTCCGACGAATATCCCTGAGCCAATAAAGATCCTATCATTCCACACAACACATCCCCCATCCCACCACTTGCCATTCCTGGATTACCGGTCGGGTTAATGAGAATCTTTCCGTCTGGCATAGCGATAAATGTGTATCGATTTTTAAGAACGATAATAAGCTGCCGATTAACAGCATTTTCCTTCGCTTTAGCTACTCTTTCCCACCAATTTTTACTATTTCCAAACAGCCGATCGAACTCTTTCATATGCGGAGTAATAATGGTTTTCGGTTTTAATTGCTCAAATAGCTCTTCTTCTTGGGCAAGTATGTTCAATGCGTCTGCATCTATTACCGTTGCGATCTCGCTACCAAGTAAAAATTTTACATAAGCTGTTTCGTCTTTACCGACACCTAACCCTGGACCTATGGCCAAAGCAGCATATTTCTTTAAGTGTTCAGTTTCAGCTAGCTGCTCCCTTTCTACGGCCATTACTTCCGGTAATCTTGTATTCAAAGCACTCAAGCCGCTAGCTGGCATACAAAGTGATGTTAAGCCGGAGCCCGTATATAAACTTGCTTCAGCACTTAATAATGCGGCTCCCATCGTATTAATATTTCCGGCCAATAATAAACAATGCCCAAAGGTTCCTTTATGGCTAAATGAACTCCTTTTTTTAAGTGTTGCTCGGATATCGTCTTCTGTAACCTCTAAAAAATCTGTTTTAAGACCGGATATATGAGTTTCATCTAATCCAATGTCAACAATATGAAAGTTCTCTAAGAATTTTGCCGACTCAGGAAAAAAAAAGCTCAACTTTGGTCTTTGAAAGCTAATTACATCTTTTGCGAAAACCGATTCGGTTTCCTCCATGAAATCGCCTTCTGCCGGCATACCTGATGGAATATCCACTGATATAACTTGCTTACCTGATGCATTTATATGTCTTACGACACTTAAGAGATCGCCTTCCAATGGCTTATTAAGTCCCGATCCTAAAAGTGCATCAATAACAATATCTGCTTCGATAGCCTCAAATTTATGCATCTTCACTAATTCTTCTACCTTGATAGGAAATTCCGCCAGTCTTTGGAAATTCAATTTAAAGTCATCACTCCTTTTTCCTGTGAAATCTGCGACCCAAATTTCTAAATTAAAATAACCGCATTCATAAAGCAATCGGCTTATCGCTAAGCCGTCCCCACCATTATTTCCTGGCCCACAACAAACCAAGATATGTATACTTTGATCGGAAAATAAAGAAATAAACTTCTGCACAAAGGCTTTTGATGCTCTTTCCATCAAATCGATAGAAGAAATTGGTTCATTTATTATTGTAAAGCGATCGGACTCCCGGGTTTGGTTTAGGGTCATTATATTTCTCATGACGAAAGTTAAAAAGAAAAAGGGTGGAGTGCAAATTACACCCCACCCTTGTAACAATTGTTAATCAAATTAGTTCTTAAACAGGTTCTGCTACTCCTCTTAACAACCTGGCAGCTTCTACCATCGCCTCCAAGGCAGCTTTGGTTTCTGGCCAGGCTCTCGTTTTTAAACCGCAGTCTGGATTAACCCATAGTTGTCTGTAATCGAGCACCGATTTGGCTTTTTCGATTAAGGCGACCATTTCGTCCTTACTTGGAACGCGTGGAGAATGTATATCATATACGCCAGGACCAATGTCGTTTGGATAGTTAAAATTGGCGAACGCATCTAGCAATTCCATTTGTGAACGGGATGTTTCGATCGTAATTACGTCGGCATCTAAAGCCGCAATATCAGCAATAATATCATTAAACTCCGAATAACACATATGAGTGTGTATCTGTGTTTCGTCTGCAACACAACAGGATGCCAATTTAAATGCTTTTACAGCCCAGTCAAGATAATTTCTTTGTTCTGCCTTCCTTAATGGCAATCCTTCACGAATAGCTGGCTCATCGATCTGAATAATATTAATACCTGCCTTCTCCAATGCAGATACCTCATCTCGAATGGCCAATGCTATTTGAAATGTTGTTTCAGATCTCGGTTGGTCATCACGAACAAACGACCATTGTAAAATTGTTACCGGCCCAGTAAGCATTCCTTTTACAGGAGTCTTCGTTAACGACTGCGCAAATGCCGTCCAATAAACAGTCATATCATTTGGTCTACTCACGTCTCCATACAATACAGGCGGCTTTACGCATCGAGAACCATAACTTTGCACCCATCCATTTTTCGTAAAAGCATATCCAAGTAATTGTTCTCCAAAGTATTCAACCATATCATTCCTTTCGAACTCTCCATGAACCAAAACATCCAATCCCAATTCATCTTGCCACTTGATTGCTTCGATAGTTTCATGCCGGATCAGCTCGTTATACTCTTCTAGCGAAATCTGCCCCTTTTTTAATTTAGCACGCCAAGATCTTACTTCTTTCGTTTGAGGGAAGGATCCTATTGTTGTGGTAGGAAAGAGGGGTAAATTTAATGCGGTAAGTTGTTTTTCTTTCCTTTCTCCAAAGAAACTGTTTCGAGCAGTATCACCATCTGAGACCGCTTCCAAGCGATCTTTTACTGCTGGATGATGAATAAGCTTAGATGTTCTTCTCTGTTCATTCGCTGCTTTGTTCAAAATAAAACGTTCATGCACCTGTTCCGCTATCTGCTCAGTAACAATCAGAGCAGATAAATCTTTTATCTCATGAAGCTTTTGTTTAGCGAAGGCAAGCCAGTTTTTTACTTCAGCGGGTAATACCGCTTCGTCATCTTCTAGATCAAGATCACAAGGAACATGTAATAAAGAGCAGGATGGTGCAACCCAAACATTCTCGAACCCATGTTTACTAACGGCTTTATTCAATTGAACTAATGACTTCTGATAATCATTTTTCCAAATATTTCTTCCATCAACCACACCTAACGAAAGAATTAAACCCCTTGGTGCAAGCGATAAAACATGCTCAAGTTGCTGAGCATCCCTTATTAAGTCGAGGTGCAAAGCATCCACTGGTAAATTTAATGCTAAATGCATATTATCTTTCAGCCCCTCAAAATATGTTGCCAATAATATTTTCAGACCATTGGCACTTTTCGATAGCCTCTTATATACCTGGTTGTATAAAGCTCTGGTATCATCATCTATATCAAGTGACAAGAATGGCTCGTCAAACTGAATCCATGTTGCACCCAGTTTTTTAAGTCTAGCTATAATTTCTTCATAAACGGGAAGCAATCGATCTATAAGGTCTAAACGATTAAAACCGGCTTCCTTCTCCTTTCCTAACAGTAAATAAGTGATAGGTCCAATTAATACCGGTTTCGTTATAATTCCCAACTGCTTTGCCTCATAAAATTCATTGATTACTTTCTCTGAAAAAAGGCTAAAGGTTTGGTTCTTTACAAATTCGGGAACCAGATAATGATAGTTTGTATCAAACCATTTAGTCATTTCCATTGCCGTAACATCCACCCCATCCTGCTGAAATCCTCTTGCCATAGCGAAGTACAAAGCAAGTTCATCTGCCGAGCTTTTATTCGCAGCCAACTCATGATATCGAAGCGGAATTGCTCCCACCATGAGAGAAGTATCCAATACCTGATCGTAAAACGAAAAATCATTAGACGGAATCAGATCAATACCTGCCTCTTGTTGAATTTTCCAATTAGTAACTCGGATTTTCAGTCCGGTTTCTAACAACTCTTTTTGTGAAATTTTACCACCCCAAAAGGCTTCATTTGCCTTTTTTAATTCTCGTTGGGCACCAATTCGCGGGTAGCCCAGATTGTTTGTAAGCAACATAAGTCAATAATTTAATAAAACAATAATTGCTTGTTTGGATAAGTTAAACTCATTGACTTTTCGGAAAATTATTAGATAAGGCACGGTTAACCGTTTACCAAAAAACAGTAATTTTGGCAAAAGGGTTGCTCCGTTTTGGGCCTCAACATAACTTCTTCTCGCGAAAAGTCTGTTAAACTACATAAAGGCAAGTCTCCTGGCTTACATTCATCCGTTTCACACCTTCCCATCTTGCAAAGCAAGAAAGTGGCTATTAAGTGAAACATATCCCTTTGATGGGAAAATGTTTACAGTTGCGCGACAGCCCGTGATTTACACACGGTTCCTTATTAATTCTCGTTAGGAGAAACCTTTATGCGCTCAATCTGAGTAATTGTTATTAACAAGTGACCCCAAACCTAAGATAATTTTAGTAACTTTGCAATTCATTTGTAAAAGTATTTCATTAACTAAATTGACTTAGTTAAAGCACCAAAAACTTATCGGGTAAATACTTTTACGTCATAGTAAGTTTAAAAATTATAAGGCACATGCCTATTTATAAATTAAATCAGGATTAAAATGTCTATCGTAAGGGAAAGTGATTTACCTGGTATAGATAAAAAATACCAAATTGAAACCGGCGCTGGAGACAATATGGTGGTGGTTATCCATGATGACGGTAACCGTGAATTGTATCGTTTAGATGAAGAGGAAAATGAGTCGAAATGCGTAATGACCTTAAACGATGAAGAATCGCGGCAAATAGCCGGTATCATTGGTGGATTATCTTATAAACCGAAGGCCTTGGAAACCATGGAACTTGCCGTTAATGATTTAGTTATCGAATGGTATAAAGTGGAAGATAAAGCTGTCATCAACCAGCAAACAATCGGTCAATTAGGTGTAAGACAAAAGACCGGTGCTTCTATCATCGCGGCTATTAAAGACGATAACAGTGTCATTAATCCAGGGCCCGAATATCTCATTACGCCCGGCACCACGCTGGTAGTTGCGGGTAAACGCAGCAATATCAAATCCCTTAAAGAATTGTTAAGGAGCTACCAAACTGTTTAATTCAACTACTAAATTTTAAATCAAATGTGAATATATGCATACAGAAACCCTCATCTTAGAAATCGGAATCGCTGTTGGACTTGTTGCTTTGGTCGGGATGATAGCCAACAAACTCCGTTTTTCTGTTATACCTTTTTTTATATTAATTGGTATGGCATTAGGGGATCATGCACCACAAATAGGGGTAATCGACCTACAATTCACTGAAAGCAAGCCATTCATCGACTTCATGGGCAGGCTGGGTGTGTTGTTTTTGCTTTTTTACCTAGGGCTGGAATTTTCGGTTGGACGACTCATCAAGTCAGGTAAATCCATTGTATCTGGCGGCTCAATCTATGTAGTATTAAATTTCGTTTCCGGTCTATTAATCGGCTGGCTTATGAAACTACCTTTCCCGGAGATGATGATTCTTTGCGGAATTATGACTAGCTCTTCAACGGCGATTGTAGCAAAAGTCTTAACTGATTTAAAAAGAACAGCAAACCCTGAGACGGAAGTAATAATGGGTATGATCATGTTTGACGATTTATTTATCGCCATGCATATTTCTTTCCTGTCAGGCTTAGTATTAACAGGTGGTGGCTCTTTTTGGACGGTAGCAGGCACTTCACTCTTGGCTTTAGGCTTTATCCTTATGTTTCTCGTGTTAGGCAGAAAACTCGTTCCTTATATCGACAAAATTTTAAGCGTAAAATCTTCTGAAATTTTCATATTAGTAATCTTTGGTTTATTATTCTTAGTAGCAGGCTTTTCTGAAACTATACACGTAGCAGAAGCGATTGGCGCCTTAATGGCTGGTCTGGTACTGGCCGATTCGCAATATATTAAGCGCATAGAACAAATGGTTTCTCCTTATAAAGATTATTTCGGAGCGATGTTCTTCTTCAGCTTTGGTCTTTCTATTGATCCGTTTTCGCTCGGCGGAGCGGTAATGTGGGGAGCTATTGCCGCATTAGTAACTATTATCGGAAATCTCGCTTCTGGCTATTTTGCTTCGAGATTCGCTGGTTTAAAGAAAAAGACATCTTTCGATATTGGATTCACCTTATCAGCACGGGGAGAATTTTCCATCATTATGGCGAATATTGGCAAAGCGGGGGGATTAAACCCTATTATCCAATCTTTCGTCGTAGTATATGTTCTAATTTTAGCTATTATCGCACCTATACTCACGAAAGAATCAAGAAATATTTGGCATGGGATATTTGGTGGAGGTATCCACGCGAAAGACAAGCAACCCGTAAAGACCTTGGAAGCCTTAGAGGCTAATAGTTCGAATTCTAAAGTTGATGTTATTGATTAATAATCTTTTTTCGTTTATATCACTTGCTCCAAGAAATATCTTTAATGGCTGAGTGATCTTTAATTGTCTCCAGTGCTTTCATGATATTGTCAGCACCTTTCCCGTCAAATTTCAATTCAACAATGGTTTCATTTGAGGCCTTATGATAACTGAAATTCGCTAATTTTATTTCTTCCATATCAAACCATTCGTCTAACAATTGCATGGGATTTACGGTATCTTGAAATGTCAATTTTAGCGTCCGCTGTGTATATCTTTGTACCAATCTTTTTTCAATTGGCTGCAATGCCCATAGAATAACCAAAGCAAATGCTGTTGTGATAGATGCTGCGAAATACATACCACCACCACAGGCCAAACCCACGCCGGCAACTGTCCAGAGACCAGATGCTGTAGTTAAGCCGCGAACGATGCCTTGCCGCAACAAAATAATCGTCCCTGCACCTAAAAACCCTATCCCACTTACTACTTGCGCCGCAATTCGTGAAGGATCTAATGTTACATGGTCCGTATTTAAAACATCGGCAAAGCCAAACGAAGACACCATCATCATTAAGGAAGACCCTAAACACACCATCATGTGTGTACGCATTCCCGCAGTCCAATTTTTGCGCTCGCGTTCTAATCCTACTATGGCTCCTAAAATAGCTGCTAATATTAATCGTAAAATAATTTCCTTATGCGAAAGCATAATTAAAACTAATTACATAAAACCTAATTCTAACCGTGCTTCGTCAGTCATCATGCTCTTATCCCATTTAGGATCAAAAGTTAATTCTACAAGTGCATTTTTCACGCCTTCTACTTCAGCTACTTTTCTTTGCACTTCATCCAATAGTTCCCCTGCAACGGGACATGCCGGGGCTGTTAAAGTCATAATAACCTTTGCCGTACCATCCTCTTTGGTGATAATTTCATAAATTAACCCTAATTCACAGATATTGACAGGAATTTCCGGATCGAAAACCGTCTCTAATTTTTCTTTAATTTTATCTGCGACACCTAATTTATCTAGTACTATCATCTTTTTCTATTTTAGATTAAACAAAATTAATTACGCGCTCAGCTCTTGCTTCAAAAATCTAACTGTTTCTCCTTTTTTTGTCTTTATCATTGCTTCCGGCGTCCCACTAAATAGTATCTGTCCCCCTGCCGCCCCTCCTTCGGGTCCTAGATCGATGATCCAATCGGCAACCTTGATGACATCTAAATTATGTTCTATTACCAATACCGTATTACCTCGGTCAACCAACCTATTTAATACCCCCAAAAGAACATTTACATCTTCAAAATGTAAACCGGTAGTGGGCTCGTCTAAAATATAGAAGGTATTACCCGTATCCTTTTTTGAAAGTTCTGTCGCTAACTTAACCCTTTGTGCCTCTCCTCCTGACAAGGTAACAGAAGATTGTCCTAAAGTAATATATCCTAAACCTACGTCTTGCAACGTCTTGATTTTCCTGTATATAGCTGGTATTGATTCAAAAAAGGGAACAGCCTCGTCTATACTCATATCGAGCACATCGCTGATAGATTTTCCTTTATACCTAACTTCGAGTGTCTCTCTATTATATCGCTTCCCATTACATGCTTCACAAGGTACTTGCACATCGGGTAAGAAATTCATCTCAATCACTTTCATCCCTGCACCCTGACAAACTTCACATCTTCCACCTTTTACATTAAAGGAGAATCTTCCCGGTTTGTACCCCCTTATTTTTGCTTCAGGTAATTGAACGTATAATGTTCTAATATCCGAAAATACGCCAGTATAGGTCGAGGGGTTAGAACGCGGCGTTCTTCCAATAGGCGTTTGATCAATCTCAATAACCTTGTCAATATGTTCCAGTCCCTCTACCTTCTTATAAGGCATAGGTGTTTTTTTTGCTCTAAAAAAATGACGATTTAATATGGGATACAAGGTTTCCGTAATTAACGTAGATTTCCCACTGCCAGACACGCCTGTAACGGTAATAAGCTTCCCTAAGGGAAATTCAACGGAAACATTTTTTAAATTGTTGCCGGTTGCTTTCTCCAATTTCAATAACAGGCCATTTCCATCTCTCCTACTCTTTGGAATGGCAATTTGCTTCTGGCCATTTAAATAGGCTGCTGTCAATGTTTGAGATTTTTTGATTTGAGCAGGGGTTCCCTGCGCCACTATCGTACCTCCATTTAGTCCAGCTGCAGGTCCCATATCTATTACATAATCTGCTTCTAAAATCATGTCTTTATCATGTTCAACCACCAAGACTGAGTTACCAATATCTCTCAAATGCTTTAATGCATTAATTAAGCGTTCATTATCTCGCTGATGAAGGCCAATACTAGGTTCATCCAAGATATATAATACATTTACTAGTTGCGATCCTATTTGAGTCGCTAACCTTATACGCTGCGCTTCGCCACCTGAGAGCGTTTTGGCTGTTCTATCTAAGGTAAGGTATCCTAAACCAACATTAAGTAAAAAGCTCAAACGATTCCTAATTTCTTTTAGGATTTCTTCCGCTATAATATTCTGACGTTCATTTAGCTTCTCCTGCAGGTGTTCAAACCATGTAGTCAAGGCTACAATGTCCATCGAAGAAAGATCAAAAATATTCCTGTCTGCCAGTTTAAAATGTAAAGACTCTTTTTTTAACCTAGCACCACCACAGCTGGGACATGTTTTCATCGCTCGGAATAATTCCATATCATCGCCTTTTCTTTCCGATTGTTCCTCTAGCAGTTTAAATAAACCATCAAAGGTAATCTTATACTCTTTCACATTCCACTTATTGTAAGCAACAGGGACTGTAATAAGATCGGGCGCACCATTAAGTAAAATATCCAACTGCTCTTCTGAAAGAGACTCTAAAGGTGATGACAGTGAAAAATCGTACTTTTTGGCAATAGCCTTTAATTGTTGAAACGTCCAATTATCTTTATATTCACCTAATGGCGCTAGTCCACCTTTTAACACACTTAGTGTTGGGTCTGGTATAACAGACTTTTTATCTATCTCATACACGTATCCTAAGCCATCACACTTCTCACAGGCTCCGTAAGGAGAATTAAAGGAGAAGGTGTTTGGTTGCGGCTCATCATAAGATATCCCACTTTCCGGATCCATTAGATAACGACTAAAGAAATATTCTTTATTATCTTTATCGCTAACCTTTATTATTCCCTTAGCGGCTTTCATTGCTTGTTGTATGGAAGTCTGCAATCGTTTCTTGTCTTTGTGAGAGACCAATATACGATCAATCACCGCTTCAATATCATGAATCTTATAACGGTCTACCTGCATTTTAGGTGTTAGATCCAAAATTTCCCCATCAACTCTTACCTTAACATAGCCCTGCTTTCGAATCTGCTCAAAAAGCTCTCTATAATGTCCTTTGCGCCCTTTAATCAAAGGAGCTAAGATATTTATAGGCTGATCCACAAATTGCATTAAAATACGATCTATTATCTGATCTTCAGACATCCGCTCCATTCTTTTCCCACTAACATAGGAAAAAGCTTCCCCCACACGCGCATAAAGCAAACGCATAAAATCGTATATTTCCGTAATAGTACCGACGGTTGACCGTGGATTCTTACTCGTCGTTTTTTGCTCAATTGCGATAACGGGACTTAAACCAGCTATTTTGTCTACGTCCGGACGTTCCATGCCGCCCATAAACTGTCTGCTATAGGCACTGAACGTTTCCATATAACGTCTTTGCCCTTCCGCGTAAATCGTATCAAATGCTAAGGAAGACTTCCCACTTCCACTTAAACCTGTTATAACAACCAGTTCATTTCTTGGAATGATAACATCTATATTTCGAAGGTTATGTACCCTAGCTCCATATACTTCAAGTTCGTTTTGCTCTCCTAAATCTGGTGTATTACTGCTCTTCATGTACACAAATGGAATAATGACTATATTGGTTACGTAAAATATGCATCCAATAAGGATATACAAAATTACATATATTTATGGTATAATGGCCGTTAGTTGTCAAAACAAAGCAATCATTACACTACAAATAACAGGGGCCACAATATATTGTGGCCCCTGTTATTTGTAGTGTA
>DATMSZ010000357.1:0-14228 GCA_035565175.1 Pseudosphingobacterium sp. | reverse complement strand
AGAGAGCGCTACGCTTAGTTTTTCACTTTTTGTATGTTTTTCAGCGGTGTTCAAGAGAGCGCTATGCTTCGTTCATTCCAGCGTGTGATTGACAAATTATGATGGTTTCATCTATAGAGTTTATAATTGATAAAATTACGTACAATTTTATTGCTTTTAGTAGGGGATAAACGACAATCACAAAGGTAACATGCGACAAAAATAAAGGCAAAATAACCATCAATTGCTTTTGATTGCGACATTTATATCGCTTATATTTGACAAGTATAATAAGAAATAACCATTGCTAACCATTTCGTGATTTCCTTTACAAATCGCGTGACTTCAGTCTAATAAAATGACAAACAAGATAAAACCAAGTAAATCTCAACATTAAAACAACAAAATCAATGAAACATATATCAATCCTGATCCCACAGGGCCATACTAGCTTAGCTAATATCGAAGGTAGTCATCATATATTTTCAGAAGTTAACGAGTGTTTTATTCGCGCTGGCAAAAATCCCTTATTTAATATCAAGTTAGTCGGAATTAATGCGAATACCAGTCAGCGAAATGGACTATACACTATCAGACCAGACCTGTTAATACGTGAAGTAGACAAAACGGACTTGATTATAGTACCAGCAATGTTAGGTGATGTGGAGAATGCACTTCATATAAATCAAGATTTTATTCCTTGGGTCATCAAGCAATACATGCAGGGGGCAGAAGTGGCCAGCTTCTGTGTAGGAGCTTTCTTTTTAGGGGCTACTGGTTTGTTAGACGGAAAGCAATGTGCCACTCATTGGCAATTTGCTAATGAGTTTAGAAAAATGTTTCCGAACGCCAACTTAGTTGATGATAAAATCATGACGGAAGACCACGGAATATACACCAGCGGTGGGGCATATTCCTACACTAATTTACTGTTATATTTAATAGAAAAATATGCAGGTAGAGATATAGCTATTATGATCTCTAAGATGTTTATGATCGATATAGATAGACATAGTCAATCACCCTTTATTATGTTCAGAGGACAAAAAGAACATGAAGACACCCTCATTATAAAAGCGCAGGAATTTATCGAAAAGAACTTTAAAGACAAGATAACGGTAGACCAGCTGGCTGATTTACTGGCCTTAGGGCGTAGAAGTCTAGAACGTAGATTTAAGAAAGCTACTTGTAATACTGTGACTGAATACATACAGCGTGTAAAAATGGAAGCGGCAAAAAAAGAACTGGAAACTAGCAGAAAAACGGTTAGTGAGCTTATGTATGAAATAGGCTATTCTGATACAAAGGCTTTCAGATCCACCTTTAAAAAGGTCACCGGACTTTCTCCAATAGAATATCGTAATAAGTACAACGGAAATTCTATACTAGTGCCTTAGTACATAAATGCTATCCCATGTCTTCTTCAAAAAAGTAAACAATAAGCATCACCGCTTTATAAGAACCAATATTTTTAGGGGTGTGTTGTATTCTGCCATCGAATAAAATGGAATCTCCGGCGCTCAGTAGTATGTTTTCATTTTCAAAGCGATATTCAATTTCTCCGGAAAGAATATACTTATATTCGAATGCTAATGTTTCAACCATCGGACGGGAAGCATTAGGCTCCAACTCTAACAGAACAATATCCACGGTAGAATTTTTGATATTCCTGGTAAACACACGATGATAGTGAAATCCTATGGCCTCCTCTTTTTCAAAATGGCTATATTCTTCTTTTTTCTTTACTAGTATTGTTTTATTTGCTTTACCTCCACCTACATCTTTAAAAAAGACATTTAAATCGACGTCTAAAGACCGAATAATCTCTATGAGTACCATTAACGATGGTACCACTCGATTATTTTCAATCTGTGAAATCAATCCCTTGCTCACAGAAGCCATATCTGCCAGTTCTTGCACCGTGATGCCTTTATTTTTTCTTCGCTCTTTAATTTGGTTACCTATCTGGATAAGGATATCGTCTTTCATGTAAAAATGTCTATAGCTTTATACCGTGCAAATATATCAGAGCAATGGGACTAAAGCAAGAATTGAAAAAATCATCGGCAAAATATATGGGGAAAGCATAAATCGGTGATTTGATACGTAATACGATAATTGTTAAACATCCTTACGCTGGCCGATTAGTCTCATAAGGCTAGCGTAAACCTGGACAACTTTTAATCTTCTACAGTTATTGAATTGAGCACATTTTTTATCAATCCGTCCATTTCCGCATTTTCGATCCAGCGGGCTACCACCACCAGATCGTGTTCCGGATCACAATAAATCATATTGGTGCCGTTGCCGATGTGTACCCATGAGCTTTCCGGAGCCAAAGAGAGCAATTTTTTGTTAGTATTCAAAAACCAGTTCATATACCCATATCCCGGATTAGCTGAAGTGGGAGTCAGTGCTTGTTTTACCCATTGCTCGCTAATGAGTTGCTTGCCATTCCAATTGCCCCGGTGTAGCGTAAGTAAGCCAAAACGTGCCATATCATAAGCATTGATAAACATGCCGCCTCCCCAATGTCCTCCTCCGCTCACTGATTGTACAGGCTGCCCGTCAAGCACGATCCACGAATTACCATACCCTGTCCAGTGCCAAGTATTGGATGCACCAATTGGATCCATGATTTTTTCTTTTAGTACCCGGGGCAATGGTTTTCGCCAAACTACCGTCGTTGCCAGTGCCAGTGCATTTACCCTAGTGTCATTATATTTCCATACGGCGCCCGGTTCATTACGCTTACGAATTTTCCACTCATTTATGTCCCCTTGCGGTCTATCTGCCCAATCAGGTTTCCCCCACAAAGTGCCCTCCCAATCACTTGTTTGCCTTAACATCACCTCCCAAGTCAATTTGCGGTTATGTGCGGATTCGAAGGGATAGATCAGCTTAGGTTGAGTATTGCTTTCGGGTTGATAGACTTCTATCGGAGCAATAACATCAGCAATTGTATCTAGGGTGGTGTTAATCAATTTCTCATCAACTGCCAACCCTACTACGGTAGACAAGAAACTCTTTGTCACACTATGTGTCATATCAACACGAGAAGGGTCACCCCACTCCGCTACGACGTACCCTTTATAGATAATAAGCCCCGTAGCAACGCCACGGTCTTTCAATGCCCCAATAGGATCGCTTAAAGGCTCCTTACCAAAGCTATGAATTTGGGCTAATAAGCCTTCGCGTGGTGTCTTCGCTTCATGATCTTTTGCAAATTCAATGGCTTGAGCGACCGCCTGGGCATTCAGCCCTATTTGTGCAGGTGTTTGACGTTGCCAATTAGATGCCGGGGGGAAATATGCTTTCTGTCTTATGTTTTCCTGACCAGAGGCTGCAGATACAACGATAAGAAACAGTATTAAGTGAATCCATGTTTTCATCAACTAAATATAGCAGGTTTTCACTCAATTTCAATATTTTCGTCCATTTATCCAGTAATAGCGATTTTGTAGCTCCTATATTCACCTGTCTTTGTTAAACATTACAGATTTACCTGAACTATTGCGAGGCGTAACGCTTTATTCTAAAATTTCTTTTAACTTCTGTAGATCTGCTGCCACTGCTTTGGCATCTTCATTAAACTCTTTTTCCGTTCTATTGGGCAACCAAAATAGTGTAAAAATGAATTCACATCCCTTATTGTTTGGAATAACCCGCATTGGGTTGTTAACTGTTTCGCCATTGGTCAATGTTACCTGATGATCCATAATTCCAAAATCATTTGGTGCTGTCCATTTTATTTTTATATCACCAATAGCAGTTTTTCCTATCCAAAGATCACCTTGCTCGGTAATAGATTCAATGAATGCTACCCATTCTGGGAAATTTTTAGGATTCGAAGCATACCGATATACCTCGTCGGCCGGTTTATTTATTGAAATAGTGATATGTTTAACTGGATAGGTCATGTCATTCAATTTTGCTGACTGTCTCGCAGAATCCATCTGCCTAGTTGGATCTTGACAGCATTTAAATAGATGAAATTATTAAAGCCCGTTTCACATCATTTATGATATGGTGCGTACCTTGTTACGCAGACCAAACAGCAAGCTCGTAACCGTCTGGATCTATAAAATGAAAGCGTTTACCGCCAGGAAAACTAAAGATGTCTTTCTCGATAATACCACCGGCTTGCACAATCTTATCTTTGGTTGCCTCAATATTTTTAGAATAGAGAACAACTAAGATCGTACCCTTTACAGGTTCGCCGGTCGTAAAACCACCATCAACGTATTCACCTGCAAAAGCAGTGTATCCTGGTCCGTAATCAGTAAAAACCCAACCAAAGCATTTTGCGTAAAACGCTTTTGCCCGATCGATATCTTTTGATAAAAATTCAATGTATTGCACCTGTTCGTGCCTCAACTTTTGTGAATCTATTTCAGCCATATCGTTTTTTACAAACTTAGGTAAATTGCCTTTGATTCAAAAAAATATCTGCACGCATTTCATTATTAAAGAAATAGTTCGGCTGTAGATAATTGTACAAAAAATTATCTCTCGCCAATTGATGTTACAGAAACATAATTTCTTCTGCAAATAGCAAGGTATCCCCTAAAAAGGGTTCTTTTCTCTCGATACCTACGCGTTTCAGATATTCTTGATGAAACAAAATAGCGGTTAACACACTGTGTTTTGTATAAAAATAAACAGGGTTTGTATAATAAGCAAAATAGCCGCTATGCCATCTACTACTTTAGTTACAAAATTTCTACTAAAAAGGGCACATGGGCAAAAAAAACATTGTATTGCTGCTGTTCAGTTGCTGGTTGAACACCCATGCGCAGGAAAACTGGACATTGAAACAGTGTATTGAATATGGTTTGAAGAACAACCGTAACAACGCAATTTACACCAATCAAAAGCTGGCTGCTGATGCTAAGGCAAAACAGGCACTGGCCGATTATCTCCCACGTATCAGTTTGACTTCGACATTGGACAACAACCTTAAACTTCAACAAAGCGTCATTCCTGCTGGAATATTTGGTCCTGATGAAATCAGGGTGTCTCTGACCCAAAAATACAATGCTAATGCTGTCGCACAGTTGGATCAGGTCATTTTCGATAAGTCAATGCTTACTGGGCTGAAGGCAAATAAATATAATAAACAACAAGCAGGCCTCCATATTGAACAAGGCCTGGAGGCGACCATTTATAACGTCAGCACCGCCTACTTTCAGATCTTTGTATATAACCAGCAGTTGGAACTATTGAAGTATAACAAAGCGACCTACGAAAAACAAATGAATATATACCGTTTGCAGGTAAGCAAGGGCACTGTGCTGCAAAAGGACCTAGATAAGGTGAGGGTTGACTACAATAATACGATTTCCCAGATACGGGTCGCCCAAAGCAATCTCCAACTGGCGGAAAATGAATTGAAGTATGAGATGGGCTTCCCCATCAACGACCCACTCACCATAAAAGTATCCCAGGAAGTAGAAGTGCCCATGCACATTGAAGACAGCATTAAAACATTCTCGCCTGCCTCCAAAGTGGATTACAAACTTGCAGAACTCAATATAAAGTTATTGGAGATTGAACAGGCACGAATTAAAGCTAACGGATTTCCAAAGCTATCCGGTTATGTCCGTTATGGTGCTGTTAGTTTTGGCAGCAAGCTGCATGAGGCATACGATGATTTGCTTCCATATTCAGCGATAGGCTTAAAGCTCAGCATTCCTGTTTTAGATTTCTTCAAAAGAAATGCACAAGATAAAGAGGCCAAGATAAACCGTATCAATGCCCAGGAGACCCTGAAGCTGGCAGAAGGAAAATATAAGGTCGACTATGAGAATGCCCGTACAAAACTCTTGCAGGCACAAGCCAATGTGGAAAGCGATCAACGTAACGTAACCTTAGCAGAATCGGTACACAAGGTCACCGATCTCCAGTTTCAGAAAGGAACCACTGATCTTACTGATTGGCTAAACACTCAGAACTCGCTCAAAGAAGCACAGAACAGCTATCTAAACTCATTATATAGTTACTATCAAGCTCGCATTGATCTTGAAAAGGCAGCCGGGACATTAAAAACTTATTTTAATTCACTATAAGTAACCATGAAAAAAAAACTTTTAATAAGCTCGATCATAATGGTCATTATTGCTTTTGCAGCTTTCAAACTGGCCGCAAACAAAAAAAAGATCAATGAGAAGAGTCAGCCTGCAAAGATTGGAAATGTGCAAATTCCAGTAACCACGGTTTCCGTTAAGGAAGAAGTTGTGGAGGCTGGACTGCTGAAGACCGGTATGCTGATGCCCTTTAAAGAAGCAAAAGTGCTATCGGTTAGTAGTGGCAACGTATTACACTTGCTATTCAACCTGGGTGACAATGTACACCAGGGGCAGACACTCGCCGTCATTGATACCCGATTACTCGAACTTGATCTACAAAAAGCAGTCTCAAGGGCTGCAAAACTTAAGGCCGACCTGCATATTTACATGGAGCTGCTTGAAGGTAACGCTGCTACGCAAGAAAAGGTCAACGATATCCGCCAGGATTACAACGATGCTAAAAACCAGGTAGAGCAGTTACATAAACAGATAGCAGATGCCACCATCAAGGCACCAACCAGTGGAATTATTGACTCAAAAGCAGTGGAAGAAGGAATGTTTGTCAGCACAGGCGCTGAAATTGCCTCCATCGTCAATCTTTCACAGTTAAAGGTACAGGTAAATGTTACCGAGGCGGAGGTATACCAGATTACACCTGGTCAAAAAATAAAACTCACAACCGATGTTTATCCGGGAAGAGTGTTTTCAGGCAAAGTTACTTTTATCAGCCCGCAAACAAACGAGGCTTATAACTACCTCGTGGAAATTACCGCAGCCAACGATGAAGATGCTTTTTTACGCTCCGGGACATTTGTATATGCTGACTTTTCAAGAAAAACAGCACAAAAAGTTCTGTTAATTCCTCGTGAAGCACTCATAGAAAGCACCCAAAATGCATCCGTTTATGCCGTGCAGAATGGCAAAGCTATTTTACGCAGTATTAAGGTGGCCGCAGCGTTTGGGAGCAACATACAGGTTATCGACGGCCTGCAGGCGGGCGATCAGGTCATTACATCCGGACAGATTAACCTAAAGGATGGTACATTAATCAACATTTCAAAATAAAGAGCAGTCATATGTCAATAACTGAAATAGCCATAAAGAGGCCCCTATTACTTATTGTGATATTTACAGTACTGATCCTTTTTGGGATTCAGTCTTACCTAAGCCTGAACTATAACCTGCTTCCCAAAATCGCAATGCCCACGGTATCTGTCAGTACCCTCTATCCCGGCGCTTCAGCAGCAGAGGTACAGACCACCGTAACCAAGAAACTGGAAGATGCTTTTTCTTCGGTGGAAGGGCTCGATCAGATCAACTCCACTTCCCAGGAAAGTGTTTCTATCATAACGATATCCTTTAAAAGCGGAACTGATATTGATAAGGCTGAACGGGATGTTCAACGCAAGGCCGACCAGGCATTAAATGACCTGCCCGATGCTGCCGAAAGGCCGACAGTGAATAAAGTAAACATGGAAGAAACGCCGGTAATCAAGGCAGGCGTGACAGCCAATATCGCTCCTCGCGACCTGTATGAATTGGTAGACAAGCAGTTGAGGCCAATACTACAGAATGTTCCAGGTGTGGGCCAGGTGAATATCATCGGTGGAGATGAGCGCGAAATACAGATCAACATCAATCGGGATAAGCTGTTGATCTACGGTCTTTCTATTTCGCAGATTACTCAAGCCGTCAATAATGCCAATCTGTCTTTTCCTGCGGGTAGTATTGAAACTATAGATCAGCAGCTTTCCATTCGATACGATGCTAATGTGAAGTCATTGGACCAGTTGCGTGAACTGATTGTTTTACAACACCCCGGCCAAGGTGTTGTCTATCTGAAGGATATTGCTGAAGTAATGGATGCAACAGCTCAAACAACAGCTATCAACCACATTAGTGGCATTCCTTCCATTGGCGTTCAGATCATTAAGCAGAGTGATGCTAATGCAGTTAACGTTAGTAGGCAAGTAAAAAAAACTTTCGACAATATCCAAAATCAATATAAAGGTCAAGACCTGAAATTCAATATCTCCACTGACCAGAGTATCTATACGCTTCATGCGGCAAATGCCGTAATGTTTGATTTAATATTAGCCGTTATCATCGTTGGAATAGTAATGCTCGCATTTCTACACAGCTTTAGAAGCTCCATGTTTGTTCTGATAGCTCTTCCCTCCTCCATTATTCCAACTTTTATTGCTATGTACCTCCTCGGGTTCTCGCTTAACCTGATGACATTGATGGCGCTTTCACTGGTAGTCGGCATATTGGTAGACGATTCAATCGTGGTGCTGGAAAATATTTACCGGCACATGGAAATGGGGACCGATAAACGACAAGCTGCGCTTGAAGGGCGTAACGAAATAGGTTTTACGGCTCTTGCCATTACATTAGTGGATGTAGTGGTTTTTCTTCCTCTTTCTCTCGCAGGAGGAATGATTGGGTCCGTACTCAAAGAGTTTTCATTGGTAGTAGTCATTTCAACGCTCATGAGCCTCTTTGTTTCTTTTACCATTACCCCAACACTGGCAAGCCGTTTCGGTAAGCTGGAACATATAAAAGGACATACAATTTGGGGGAAAATCCATCTTGGATTTGAACGGTTCATTGACACCTTAAAGAAAGATTACGGAAAAATGCTTCAAACACTACTCCATAAAAAAAGATGGCTGTTGCTGGCTACCATCGCTCTGATTATCGGGTCAATTGCATTGATCCCCATGGGATTTATAGGCGCTGCTTTCATTCCTAAAGCCGATCAAAGCGACGTTATCCTGAATATGGAACTGGAACCTGCCGCAACCATTTACAAGACCAATATGCTGGTACAGCAAGCCGAAAAGTTTTTGTTGCAACAGCCTGAAGTGGAAAAGGTCTTTTCCAACATTGGCTTTGTAACTGGAAATGTGTCCGGAGCCACCAGTAATACCAATCTGGCCGAACTTACCCTAACACTGGTAGATAAGAAAAAGCGAAGCATGACAGCAGAAGAATATGGAACATTCATTCAACGGAAGTTAAGCAGCAGCGTAGCTGGAGCGAAGTTCACCGTATTAACAACTTCTATCACCGGAAATGTTAGCAGTGCTCCTATACAGATTGCTGTCAAAGGTATTGATCTCGAAGACGTACGCCATGTTGCCGAAGCCTATCAAAAAGTTGTGCAAGAAGTTGCCGGCACGCAATTCGTAAAACTTTCGGTTAAAGACCGAAAACCAGAAGTAGACATTAAACTGAACAGGGAAAAGATGAGTCTTTTGGGACTTAACGCGGGAACAGTAGGAACCATATTACAGAACGCCTTCAGTGGAAATGATAAAAACCAATTCAAACAGGAAGGTAATGAATACAATATCATGGTTAGCTTGGACAAGTTCAATCGGTCGGATATTAAAAATGTACGAAATCTCCCGGTTGTGAACGCCCAAGGGCACACTATCTTGCTCAACCAGTTCGCCGAAGTATCAGAGGCGCCAGGGGAAACAACATTACAACGTATTGACCGGATGGGCTCCATTACAGTACAGGCAAACGTAGTAGGTAGGCCCACCGGAACTGTCAGCAATGAGATAAAGGCAAAAGCCCGAAGTATCAGGATTCCCGCCGGCATCAGTATTGAATATCTCGGTGATTCCAAAAATCAGCGTGAAGCCTTTGGTAGTCTCGTCATGGCTCTTATTACAGCAATCCTGTTGGTTTACCTGATCATGGTAGCCCTCTACGAAAATGCAGTATATCCTTTTGTTGTACTTTTCTCAATTCCTGTAGCCCTGGTTGGTGCATTTCTGGCACTGGCACTTACGTTGGAAACGTTGAACATTTTCACCATCATTGGAATGATCATGCTTTTGGGACTTGTTTCAAAGAATGCTATCCTGATTGTGGATTTCACCAACCACCTGAAATCAAAAGGTTACTCGGTGAAGGAAGCCTTAATCGAAGCCGGTAAGGAAAGGCTACGTCCTATATTAATGACCACATTAGCGATGATCTTCGGGATGCTTCCGATTGCTCTTGCAAGTGGGGCCGCATCTGAGATAAAGAATGGCATGGCCTGGGTGATTATCGGCGGATTGACCAGTTCCATGATCCTGACGCTATTTGTTGTACCATGTATGTACCTGATTATCGACAACCTGATGTTATTATTGAAAAGGAAAAGAAAGCAAAGGCTTAATCCATATTCTCTGTAACAAACCAGATGAAATTAGCATAGTTTATCAGCAATTACTTTATCGTATACTCCTTTATATCCACTTCCGATAATCTGAAATACCCGTAAGCAAAGTTTTCGAAATGGGTTTGATTGATGATATTTCCTCTAACCGAACCTGGCGTTACCTGAAACGGGCCAGTCTCTGCCCCGGATGCCGCCAACAGTTTCCTGAAATAATCATAATATCTCCTGGAAATCCCATACAGCCGAATGTTCATCTTATCACCTGCCTTCAGATCTTCGTCAGAAAAATATTCCTGCATCCGGTTTCCTTGAGTGTTCTCGTCATCTTGGGCTTTATAATTCGGAAACGCTGACACAGGTGATAGAATACGGTGCAGATAGTAATTTTCTTCATTGCCATTATCCTGGTAGTAGTAGGTGATCTCTATTTCATCACCGCCGAATCCGCCGCTATTATTCTGTAAAATATTATTTTCAATCTTCGGCACACCTAAACAGGTTTCGGTTGCGGTATAAATTTCCCCGTTTAAAACAACTTTCAACATATATGTTTCCCCAATAACCGGATGAAAATTGGAGCATATATATTCTCCCGTACCAGGATTTTCTATAAAACTGAAAACAGTATCTTTCGAGTTTGTTACTACTATCTCCGCTCCTGAAACTGTTGGAAATTTCGTACTATAGTATCCTGTTGTAGTAGAGAGTATGATTTTCTGTTCATTTCCTGTGGTACCCTTTACCCAATCAATTGAAGCATCAATTACCAATTTCGGTTCTGCTGTTTCTAAATCCAGTTCCACTACTTTTGTGCAAGACGCCAGAAAAAGACAAAATGAAGCCATTAGGTATTTAAGTATATTTTTCATCTGTTTATAAATTGTTTATTCATTAGTGTTTATCTCTAAAGGCATTATTCATAAGTATTTATTTTCAATGGTATTACTCACTATTTAACTTATCTATTAGGCGTTCGTGAGAACGCTACGCTAAGTTCATGAGCTCGTTTCACTCGGTTCATGCTGCCTTCGGCGGTTTTAAAGGTGATGAAGCTATCATGATCTTTTCACCTGTCTTAAATTTTGCTTTTGTGTTCAAGAACTCGCGAGCTCGGTTTAATCATTCCACTGTATGATTTTGAAAGATCATGATGGTTTCATTCTTATATTATTAGCATTAAAATCTGAAATTGTAAGTCACGCCCGGAATGATACCGAAAATTGATATTCTCGTTGCTTCGCTCAACCCGGTTTCTTTGTTTTGCTCAAACATAATGGATGCGGCGTTCCCCCTGTTATAAACATTGTAGAGGCTGAACACCCATTCACCTTTCCACCTTTTTTTGCTGTCAGGCTTTGGTGTGTAGGTTGCCGATAAATCCAAATGATGATAAGCCGGAAGCGAATTAATATTTCGTTCTCCGTAGTTCGCAATCGTAATACCCTGGTACTGGTATTTGCCGATGGGATAGGTAGCTGCTTTCCCGGTTTGATAGGTAAAAACACCGCCAAAACTCCATTTCTTAGTCAGTTGATAAGCGCCTGTAAGTGAAAGGTTATGTGTTTTGTCGTAATTGGCACGGTACCATTCACCGTTGTTAATACCGGGTTCTTCCGCATTTCTTCCCGGCGTGCGCTGCTCTGCTTTAGAAAGTGTGTAAGAAAGCCAACCTGTCAGCTTTCCCGTATTTTTCTTCAGCATCACCTCCAGTCCGTAAGCCCTCCCCTCGCCGTTTAGCAACACCTGTTCTATGGCCCTGTGGGCAATCAGTTCGGCACCATCAATATAATCTGCTTTATTTTTAATTTTCTTGTAGAACATCTCTGTTTCCAAAGAATATTTTCCATTGCTGAAATTTCTGAAATAGCCCAAAGCCACCTGGTCAAGAATTTCGGGTTTCAAATACTGGTCGCTAGGCGCCCAAATGTCGAGTGGAGAAACGGAAGCTGTGTTGGAAATTAAATGGATATATTGGCTCATCCTGTTATAGCTCGCCTTAATGGACTGATCATCATCTATGGCGTAAGAAACTGCTAGGCGAGGTTCCACGTTTCCGAAATCAATAATTTTCTTATTCTTATTGTAATGTATTACACCCGTGGGCGTTCCTTCCTCATAAATCTGTAAGTCGGGATTAAAAATCACTGCCTGGTTATTGGTATAAACATTTACATGCTGTTCTCCCAACCGCATGAAATTGCTGTATCGCAGTCCATAGTTCAATGATATTCTATCTGTGAGCTTATGCTCGGCGCTGATATACAATGCATTTTCCCAGGCATATTTTTTTTCAATCTGGTCGGCATTGACAGACGATGTAGAATCCATCGGTTTTATTGTGCCGGGATTGAACTGATAGTAGATGGAATTGACGCCATAATTCAAAACCAGCTTATCAGATAGGTTATGATTGAAATTGTACTTAAAATTATAATTACGGATGTCTGATACCCAATCAATGCCAACATATTTTATCTTCAGGCCATAATCGTACTTACTGTAAATAACGGATGCATTGGAGAAAAATTTATCGGAAAAGATATGATTCCAACGAAGATTGAAGAATGAGTTTCCATAATTGTTGCTAAAAAAATTGTTGAAATCCATTTTATCCTTGCCAAAATAGCCTGAAAGGAAAAGCCTGTTATTGTCATTGACCTTAAAATTCAGTTTAGCATTCAAATCATAAAAAGAAACAGAGTTGGGGTTATCAGCCAGTTTTAGAAACAAATGGGCATAAGAAGTACGACCAGCAACTACAAACGAACTTTTATCTTTTACAATTGGACCTTCTGCCAGTAATCTGCTCGAAACTGCTCCAATTCCACCTGTTATGTGATATTCTTTGTTGTTCCCTTCCTTTTGATAAATATCTAAAACAGCCGAAGTGCGTCCGCCGAAATTAGCAGGTATTCCACCTTTATACAATTTTAAATCTCTAATCACATCGGAATTAAAAACGGAGAAAAAGCCGAACAGATGCGAAGTATTGTACACAACAGCTTCATCTAATAATATCAAATTGCCGTCAACCGAACCACCCCTAACGTTAAAACCTGTTGCTCCTTCCTGGGCATTGGAAACTCCCGGAAGTTGCAGAATGGCTCTCAAAACATCAACCTCGCCCATAACTGCCGGCATCTTTTTGATGGTGGAAATAGTGAGTTTATTGACACTCATTTCCGGTTTTCGGATGTTGCTTGCTGAACTATTGTATTTTATCACTACTTCATCTAACGTTTTGCTTTTCTCAAGCATGGAAAAATCTTTCCGGGTGTTCCCTGCCAAAGAGATTTGTTCCTCAATATTCTCAAATCCTACACAGCTGATAACAATTGTATATTCTCCTTTGGGCAGTGTGATAGAATAAAAGCCATACGCATTGGTAGCTGTTGAAACTTTTGCTTCAGGAATGAAAATGCTTGCACCGGCTATTGTTTCAGTGTTTGTTTTTATGGTGATTGTTCCACTCAATGTGGCTTTCTCCTGAGAATAGCCCCGGAATGAAAGGGCTGTAAACAACAGTAAATAAATGATCTCGTATCTCATCTTTTAAAAATCGATTTAACAATTGCAATTTGGACACAAAACTATTCCTTTGGATAACCGCCTTTTTTTAATTATACCAAATGCGATATCTTTTATAGCAAAGTACCTTAGGGTACTACAAAACATATTTCTTGTTTTATGCGTTTGTATGATGTTTCCTGCTTTCGTATAAAAAGCACACACTTTCGTATAAAAGCAGATCAAGCCATCGCTTTAAATGTTAAGTTTGCTCTATACTTGTTTATAAATGAATGATTATACCCATCAACAGCTTATCAGCGAAAATGTACTTTTTCGTTTTCTGATTTCATCTGATCGCAGACTATTCCGGCATCTGCTGTTCATTTTTTTTATAGGTGTTGTGTTATACAACAGCAGATCCGTAATTGACAGTCCTGTGGGGGTATTTATTTATTTTATTATATTATTCTATATAAATATGTATGTGC
>DATMSZ010000356.1:0-7202 GCA_035565175.1 Pseudosphingobacterium sp. | reverse complement strand
TATTTTCTACACATATAATATTCGCAACTGGATAAGCAGTATTAGAGCAAATATTTTTGAACAGTACAGTAATCCTGTGAGCTTTGAAGAAAATATCTTTTATGACTATGGTTTCAAGAGCAAACTCTATAACGGTACCATTGCGGGTATTACCTGGCAAGGAAATGGATCGACTGCACCGAAAAGATTTTATGGTTATAGTTATGACCCACTAGGCAGACTCACTCATGCAGAATTTCGCGAAAAAGTCGGATCTGGTGCATACAACAAAAACGACAATGATTTTACCGTTTCAAATATTGCTTATGATCTAAATGGGAATATTAAACAAATGCGTCAACGAGGAACTGATCCAGCTGGAAGTGGGCCGATCGATATGGATATCTTATCCTATACATACAAGGAGAACTCTAATCAATTAGCATCGATCACAGATGATGGCGAAAATAACACTACACTTCCGGATTTTAAAAATCTTGTAAATGACAGTAACGAATATGTATTTGACGACAATGGTAATCTGGTCTATGATGGTAATAAAGAGATTACTAATGTTAGCTACAACTATTTGAATAAACCTTCCAAAATCGAAATCTCAGGTAAAGGTATTGTGACGTTTGTTTATGACGCGGCGGGCAATAAGCTTCAGAAGAAAGTATATGATCAGCAGCAGGCAAAGACAACGATTTATGACTATATCGAGAATTTCACTTATCAGGATAATGTTCTTCAGTTTATAGCAAACGATGAGGGACGATGCAAGCCTTACCTTGTTTCTCCCAATGGTGGATTTGGACTGCCACAAAACTTCAAAATTGGCTTCAACTATGAATCTTTTGTAAAAGACCACTTAGGTAATGTAAGACAAGTAGTTTCGTCAGAGTCTGTTATTCGCCAATATTTTGCATCTCATGAAATCGCTAGTGCTAATGTTGAACAACTAGTTTTTGAAAATATTGATTTGGTAAGAGATGAAAAACCCGGGTCAACAAACCCTGATGATCAAATGGCTGCACATCTTATCGCTGAAGATCCGGAGAAAAGGATCGGCACTGCTATAATGCTAAGAGTAGTGCCGGGTGACGAATTCGAGATCAGCGCAGACGGATATTATAATGCAGAGTACAAGGAGCAGGAAACCCTATCCGGGGAAGAAGTAATTGCATCCCTCATTAATACCTTGAATGGCGGAATAACGTACAGCGGCGTACCTATATCTGAACTGCCAGAAAATGCTCGGATTATAAATGAAACCCTGAATAATAGCTCACTACCTCAGTTGCTAGAGCAGATTAATAACTCAAACGAATCACCTACTGCTCCGCAAGCACATCTAAATTATTTAAGTTTCGATGATAAAATGACCCTAATTCCTGAGAACAGTGGTAGGGTCCAAATTCAAGAGGCAACTACGGGATGGAATACGATTTCTCCAGAAGGCAAAATATCAATTAAAGAACCTGGATATATTGTGGTCTATTTGAGTAATAGATCTGTCGGTACAGCTGTTTATTTTGACCGACTTCGAATGAATTTGGTAAGAGGTAAGGTTCGAGAGGACAATCATTATTATCCATTTGGTTTAACATTGGATTTATTAAACGCAGGCAATCCACCAAACGATAAAAATGAGATAAAATTTCAGAGTCAAAAGCATGAGAACGACCTTGGTTTGAATCTATATTCATTCCGATTTAGGGAGCATGACCCTCAAATTGGACGCTTTTGGCAAACCGACCCGCTCTCAGAATCATTTAGCTATAATAGTCCTTATGCCTTCAGCGAAAATAAAGTAACATCCCATATTGAATTAGAAGGTTTGGAAACTTTTTTTCTGGGCCAAGTTCCACCTAGTATTTGGACAAGACCCGCGACAATTATTCTTGAAGAAAATCCACCAGTCGTCAGACCAGTTGTCGAGCAGGTTGCAGAGGGAACAGCTAAAACAGGAAGATTTAGCGCAGAACAGCTCAAAAACTTTGAACGGGGACGAACAGTGGAAGCGGAACAACTTGCGAAAAATGGCTACGAGAAAAATACAAAACCTTTCGACGTAGAGGTAACTCCAGGAAAAAATACTAGAACAATACCTGATGCTCTTAAAAATGAAGGTAAATCAACTGTCGAAGTGAAAAATGTAAGTAAGCAAAGTTACACAAGACAATTAAAGGCACAGGAGAAAATATCAAACGACAATGGTTTCAAACCCGAGCTTATAATCAACAAGGACGCTCAAATATCAAAGCCTTTACAAAATTCTTCATTTGATATAAAGCTCTACACTCCCCCGCCAGGAGGTGTTATCGACAATACTGGGCATAAAGTACAGGACTTACGCCCCGTGAAAGTAGATCCATTTGACTATTTCAATCAATTAATGTAGGTCTTACCTGGTTCAAATGGTTAGGCTTAAATGCTCTACCATTTGAACCAAATTAATATCTTTACAATATGGAAACATCCCCACTCATAAATGCATGCAAAAAAAATGCTGAATCACTTTTGCTAGAATTCTCTGAATTTTATCCATTTGCATTAGGCTTAACCGCAACTGAAGAGATAGTTTCGGTAAATGCGCAAATGCCCGATGATGATGAATTTCCAACGTCGGAAAATGTTATTAGTGAGTTGCAAAAGGCGCTTGAATTATCAAATCGCGGAAATCATTTCACTGAAGTCTGCATTTGCTTAGATGTGAAAGTAAATATCCCGAAATCCCAGAATGCTACTGATGCACTTGAAATTCGACTTAATTTTCGGGACTACAATCCATTGAATTACTATTCTCCATATACGGTTAATAACAATATTGTCAGCTTTGGACCGGACTTTTATGAAGACGGGGAAGAATTCTTGACATTTTAATTAACCCTTATTTCCATTACTCAACGTTCTATGTTTATCCGAATTAGTATCTACCGTTTTTAATACGATATTCAATAGCCCTGTTTGTCATTGATTATTTTTTTGTAGTTAGAACATATTCGATTACAGAAATCAAAGCAACGTAATACTTCTTCCCACACACATCATAAATCTAGCAAGTGATCAGTCTAAATAAGGTTTTGAGCTTTTTTTTACTCACTACCTCATTTCCCACTTATGGACAACAGTCCGTTTGGGATGGTAGTAAAGAAAAGATGGTTACATTCAAAGAAAAAGGTGCAAAGCAGATAGGTAAAATACAGCAATGGAAAAAGCATATCCAGGAATGGGGACTCGACCCAGTATATAACCATGCCCTTTCCATCGGCATGCGCTTAAATACAAACGGATGGAGTGGCGCGGCATATTACCTGAAGCAGCAATCGGCAGGAAAGAAAACGATCTGGCAATTGCATTTTTCCGGCCTGTTGCATGAAAAAGAAATAAAGCAGCAACGCACTGGCACGACTTATAATTATCTTACCAAAAATACAGCTTATAGCTTGGGCAAGATTAACAATGTTTATACCCTGCAGTTGGGCTACGGCAGGGAGCAGATGTTGTTTCCCGCACTGTTGGATGGCAACCTGTCATTAAGTCTGCGGTGTACCGCAGGACCTGCGCTGGCTATGCTGAAACCTTATTACCTCAAAATTCTGTATGTGGAGTATACACCGGAAGAACATTCCTATATGCAGGTCGAGCGTTTTTCGAATGCCAATGCAGATCATTTCCTTAATCCTTCCTATATACTTGGCGGTGAAAAATGGAGTAAGGGTCTAGGTGAAACACGCTTTATCCCCGGGGCGTTTGTGGAACTTGCTATCGCCCTGGAACCGGAGAAGCCGAAGTCTTTTGTGAAAACCATCACCATTGGTGGTAATGCTGCCTTTTATAGCTCTAAAATAGAGATTATTGCCGAACGTAAGGCCTATCCTTATCAAGCGTCCTTCTTTGTCGGATTGTCTTTCGGCAAGCGCTGGAAATAACTTTTCATACTCAAATTTTTAGCTTTGCGTCGATCATTCAAAGTACTGTTCCTATTGTGGGTTCTGGCTATCTGTTGTCTTGTAAAGGCTTTCAGTCAGGACGCCGAACAGTATAACCGTTTCCAGTATCATAAGTACAAATGGAAGGTGCTTTCCGTAAGTGCATACCGCATTTGCTTTCCTGTGGGTTACGATAGCCTGGCCAGCTTTGCTTCCGTTCAGCTGCCGGGTATTATGGCCAGGGTAAAAAAAAATATGGGCAGCACCGTAAGGGAAGAACCCAATATTATCCTGTATCCTTCAGCTGATCAGCTATACGAAAGTAATATCGGTTTATATGAAGCAGGTGTACAAACTTTCCCGACCATTTATTTAAAAGGTAACAGGATGATGGTGGCTTTCGGTGGCTCCTACGCCCGTTTCCGGGAGCAGCTTTCGGAAGCCTGGGTAAGGATGGCTTGGGAAGAGCAGTTCAAGAGCGACCTGGAAGAACAGGCATTGGCAAAGAAAGCACTGGTACCCGCCTGGTTCAAAGAAGGGGCTATTGCCTGCTTTGCCTATGACTGGCGCATTGAGGATGAAGATGCGCTATATAGATCGCTTGCCTTAACAACGGATTGGACTTCGCTTTCAACGGACCAACCCCGGCTGGCAGGACAAGCCTTCTGTTATTTCCTGGCACAAAAATATCGTCCCGATGCGGCCCGGCAGATCCTGTTCCAGTTGCGCAGCGGCAAGTCGCTGAGCCGTGCCGTGCGCCTGATCGCCAAACGTCCGCTTGATACCCTTACCGCGCAGTGTTATTCCTTTTTCTATGACCGTCTGCCACAGCAAAACGCGGTAACCGATAGCGTCGGGGATATCCTTAAAATAATACATGCCGGCAGCCGGCTGATCAACCTGCAATACAGCACCGACGGCAAACAGATCGCTTACATTACAGAGCGGGACCATAAACGTAAAGTATACATTACCCCAACAGATCGGCTGCAACAACAACGGAAGAAAGGCAGGGCGACAGCGGTTTATACCCTGCCACCCTGGCTTTCGGAACATAGCGCCGATGCCTATCCTTTACTGCACTGGTCGGAATCCGAAAAAAAATGGTATACCGTTTTACCGGAACAGGGATGGATACAGGTAAAACGATACCATGCCGGCGGGGCTTATGCCGACCGCAGGAAATTGTATGGTGTGGACGGCGTCAGCACCCTGCAGGCCTGGAGCCGGGATCGCTGGCTGCTTGCGGCTTACCGAAGGGCTAAGAGCGATATTGTGCTGTACGATGCCGGCAAGCTCCGTTTTACCCCGCTTACCGACGATCCGGAGGATAATACGGACCTGGTTGCCGATCGCAGCCAGGCCCTATTGATATACAGGTCCGGTTACCCGACCGATAGCCTCTACCACAGGGATACTGCTACCAAAGCTTATGGCGTCTATACCAAAACGATCAGCGAAGACCTGAAAAATACCGCGAAGGCCGGTGAAACTTTATGGCTGAAAGATGCTGCATATGTAAACTGGCGGCCGCAGCATATGGTAGAGGACGGTAAGCTAAGCTTACAACAAACCATTGACGGTACTGCGCATAACGATACCCTGATGGCAAAAGAGGCGGCACCTGACCTGAATAGCCAGGCGCCGGCGCCCTGGCTGCGCGATTACAGGAAGGATAAACATGTCAAAGACAGCATTGCCGCATTGGAGCAAAAATGGAAAAAGGAAGAGGAGCAATCCATATTGGGATCTGTATTAAAAGGGAATAGTAGCAGGGAGCAGGTACAGCAGCAAAAGGATAGCCTGGAAGCAGCCCTGGCTTACAGCCCGAAGAAAGTAAGGCCTTATATCCTGCAGTTGTACAGTGCCTATTTTTCGGCGCGCATCAATAACGATTATTACATCAACCGTCTGCAACCCTACCAGAACTACCTGGGGACTTTTAAGTTCCCGGATGTCGGCGCAATGGTTAAGGGAGGTTTTAGCGACCTGTTCGACAAGCATCATTTTAATATCGGCTATCGCATGCCTGCAGGATCGGAAGGCAGTGATTTCTTTTTCCGGTATGAAAATACAGCGAGGAAACTGGACTGGCATGTGCTGTTTTTCCGCAAGGTAGAAAGCTTGCAGCCCGATCCGCAGCGCGACTGGAAAGATGAGCAGGGCAGGCCTTACCCGCAGCAAGCTAAAGTGAAGACCCATTATTATGAGCTGGGTTTCCATTATCCCATACGGTACGACTGGTCGCTGGACTTTACGGCTGCCGCGCGCCGTGACCGGACGGTATTCCTGGCCTCAGACCGTTATAGCCTTAATTATGAAGCGCTGCAAACCTGGTGGAACATCGATAACATGACGCTCTCGGTAAACAAGTTGCATCCAACCATCCCTTTTTTATACCGCGGATGGGAAGCGAAGCTTTTAGTGGATGGAATGGTAGCCACCGGTAAAAAGGCGACCATCCTTTACGGCTCGGTATTCCGCTTCAGCTGGCATCAGCCCTTGTTCCGCGAAATCAACCTTGTGCTCAGCGGCAATGCAGGTCATAGCGGCGGCCAGAGCAAAATACTCTATAACTTCGGCGGGATCGATAACAATATCGTGCCCCGGACCGATACTTCCGTGCGCTTTGCACAGGATGCCCCTTATGCTTTCCAATCGCTGGTCACACCTTTCCGTGGTTACAGGCAAAACAGCCTGTATGGCAGCAGCTATGCCCTGTTGAACATCGATCTTTATATCCCCTTGTTCAGTAAACTGATTCCTTTACGAACGTCTTTTTCTGCGTTGAATCAGCTACAGTTGGGGCTGTTTACGGATATCGCGGCTACAGCAGGCGACCGGGCTGCTTTACCTCCCGGACCCAGCCACCTGCAGTCATTCGGTTGCAGCGCAAGAACGATGCTGGCCGGCTATCCTATCCGCTTTGACCTGGCCTGGCCACAGGAAGGTTTTTCTGCGAAACCGGTTTGGTACTTAGCTTTTACATTTAAATAAGGTCGTTAAGCTTCGGTCAACCACACCATGTATTAATATTTACTTCAAAACACCATGAAATTTTTCAAACGCTTATTTAAAAAGAATGTAGATTCTTCCACGCAACAACTAAATACCCTAATACAACATAGGTGGAGCCTAAAGAAAATTGACGCAAATGGCCACCCAACAATCATTATGAAAAATGAAAGCTTTGTGACCACCTATGGTTTTATAAAGGAGTATCCGATTAATTGTATCCTTGCTTTTAAGCTTCAATTGCAAAGAGAGGATGGACTTCCGAATCTGGTG
>DATMSZ010000355.1:0-10033 GCA_035565175.1 Pseudosphingobacterium sp. | reverse complement strand
ATAAACTCCTCATCTTTTGATTGGATTATAATGGCAATTTATCTAAGTTTGTCGACTGGTTTGACATAAACAACGAGCCCATTACCACTAATAAATATCCTTTATGGAAAACAAGATCATATCCCGTAAGTTAAAATTGTTATCTCAATTGATGGAACTCCATGGCGAAAACTCCTTTAAAACAAAGGCAGTTGCCAATGCCTCTTTTAAGCTTGATAAATTACCTTTTAAAATCATTGACAAAACGGAATTAGAGCTTAGTGAACAACAAGGCATCGGTAAAAGCATAGCAGCTAAAGTATGGGAGTTGCTTAACACTGGCTGTATAAAGGAGTTGGATGTGTTACTTTCCAAAACGCCTGAAGGGATTTTGGAAATGCTTACGATCAAAGGATTGGGGCCAAAAAAAATTGTGATAATTTGGCAAACCTTGGGGATAGATACATTAGGTGAATTATATTATGCTTGTAATGAAAATAGACTGATAGAAGCGAAGGGTTTTGGTTTAAAAACGCAAGAAGAAATAAAAAAAGCCATTGAATTTAATATGGCCAGCCAAGGATTCTTCTTGTACTCCCAATCCGAGAAAATCGCTACCCAAGTTGGCAAAGAATTGAAAGAATTGCTGCCCACAGACTGCTTATTACATATTACAGGAGATCTTCGGAGGAGGATTGAGATCTTAAGTAGGATAGACTTTATTACAACGGCTAATGAAAATGATTTGTTAAGCGGTATCGAGCAGCTTGAATTGCTTACAAAGTTCGAACAAAAGGATGGTCACATCCAGACGATTCATGAAAGCGGTTTACCTGTATACTTCTTTATTAGTGATTGTGCTACTTTTCAGCGCGACTTATTAGTAAGCACAGGAAACGAAGAACATCTTAATTTGTTCAAACAAAAGCTTAATGGAGATATTCCCAATGGCCAAGATGAAAAAGAGATTTATCAAAAAGCTCATCTTGATTATATTGAACCAGAGCTAAGAGAAGGGTTAGACGAAATAGAAAAAGCATCTCATCATACCTTGCCCAACCTTATTCATTATAGTGATATCAAAGGCAGCCTACACAATCATAGCACATGGAGCGATGGTGTACATACGCTAGCTGAAATGGCTAGCTATAGTAAAGAAACATTAAAACTAAGTTATCTTGGAATCTGTGATCACTCCCGTACAGCGGTTTATGCCAATGGTTTGAAGGAAGAACGAGTATTACAACAATGGTTAGAGATAGAAAAACTTAATAAAACACTTGCTCCTTTTAAAATATTTAAAGGCATTGAATCGGACATATTGAGTGATGGGTCATTGGATTATCCGGAAGAACTACTCAAAGGCTTTGATTTCGTAGTTGCGTCTATCCATTCAAACTTAAAAATGGATGAAGAACGGGCAACGACGCGCCTCATAAAGGCCATTGAAAATCCTTATACTACGATTTTAGGGCATCCAACGGGCAGATTATTATTGAGCCGGAAGGGTTATCCTATTAACTTTCAAAAGGTAATCGACGCCTGTGCGGCAAATAATGTAGTAATAGAAATAAATGCTAACCCTCTTCGCTTAGATCTCGATTGGAGATGGCATCGCTATGCCCTAGAAAAAGGAGTGCTATTATCAATTAACCCCGATGCGCATCGAACTGAAGGCCTACTAGACATGCACTATGGAACATTGATTGGCAGAAAGGGGGGCTTGGAAGCATCTCAATGTTTAAATTGTTTCAGTCTGGACCAAATAGACCACTATTTTAAAACACGTAAGCTTCTCTAAAATAATTATCTTTGACTATGATTTCCGAACAAGCCAATAAGATTTTCAGTCAAGCCATAGCTGATTACCATGTTCTAAACTTGATAGATGCTCCAATAAAAAACCCCTATCATAAGGATTCACTCGAACACCTTCTATATTTGAAGTGTTGGATAGATACTGTGCAATGGCATATGGAAGACGAAGTGCGAGATCCATCCATAGATCCTACAAAAGGACTGCAATGGAAGCGTAGGATTGATCAATCAAACCAAGAACGCACCGACACTGTAGAGTACATTGATAGTTATTACCTTGATAAGTTTAAAGGTGTATTGCCCTCGTCAAATGCTACAATCAATACGGAAAGCCCTGCTTGGGCCCTCGATAGGCTATCTATATTGGCGTTAAAGATCTACCATATGCAGCTAGAGGCCAACCGCACGACCGCCAGCCCGGAACACCGCAGTCAATGTAATAAGAAGTTACACGTGTTATTAGAACAAAGGGCAGATCTTTCGAGCAGCATTGACCAACTGTTAAACGATATATCACAAGGTAAAAAATACATGAAGGTATATAAACAAATGAAAATGTATAATGACCCTTCGCTAAACCCGATTTTATATACGGAAGACCGAAAAGGGTAAACAATTTGGACGCAATTTTAAGCATCACAGAAATATTAGAAGTTTCAAGGAAATATTATCCATAAAACGCTAACAGTATAATCATCTCAGCAAGCGAATCAATGAAAGAGAAATGCATTTTGGTCTTCAGATTTTCGGCAATGGGAGATGTCGCCATGACGGCACCGGTATTGCAGCAATTATGTGAAAAACATTCTTCAATTAAGATTGTGATGGTGAGTAGGATATCGTTTAAACCATTTTTCGATCACATTCCAAACCTTATATTTCATGCGATTCATCCAGATGGCATCCATAAAGGGCTAAAAGGACTTTATAAACTGTTCATCGAATTAAAGCAATACAACCCACATGCTATAGCCGATCTTCACGATAACTTAAGAAGCAGAATTTTATCTTTTTATTTTCGTTCTACCGGTGTACAAATAAAACGGATCGATAAAGGACGTGAAGAAAAAAGGGCATTAACTAGAACTAACAATAAGATTTTGAAACCCTTGCAGCTAACGGTCGACCGTTATGCCGATGTATTTTGCGCATTAAATTATCCGCTTTCTCTACAACATATATTAAGGAAACAAAAAAGGCCCATCCCTCCTCTTTTTCATAGTTATTATGAGAATAAACAATCGCCAATAATTGGCATTGCACCGTTTGCACAACATATTTATAAAATGTATCCACTAACCTTGATGGAGGAGGTAATAGCAGATTTAAGTAAAAGCTATCAGCTTTTTATTTTCGGAGGTGGAGAGGAAGAAAAAAAAACCGCAGAGGAATGGGAAAAAAAACACACCTCTGTCACGAGTGTTATAGGTAAAATAGATTTAAAACAGGAATTAAACTTAATTGCCAATATTGATTTAATGCTCAGCATGGACTCATCGGGTATGCATTTAGCTTCATTGGTGGGCGTTAGGGTAGTATCAATATGGGGACCTACACATCCGTATGCAGGCTTTTTAGGTTTTGGTCAGCTAGAAAGCGATTGCCTACAGATAAACCATCCTTCCAGGCCTAATTCTGTTTATGGAAACAAACCATGTTTATGTGATAATGTACCTTGTATAGAACTTATTGAACCGAAATTGGTTATAAATAAAATAAAACAATTATTAAAACATGGCTAAACATCTCTTTCTTATTCGTCATGCAAAGTCAGACTGGAATTTTGACCTACCTGATTTTGAGCGACCGCTAAATGCTCGCGGTTTAAAAAACGCGCCTTATATGGCTAAAAAATTGGCTCAACAGGAGATACAACCGCAGCTACTAGTAAGCAGCCCTGCAAATAGAGCCTTGAGTACTGCCCAACTTTTTCAAGAAGAATTTCAAGAAGAATTAAATCAACATTTGCCAATCGAGGAAGAGAGAGCTATTTACGAAGCCAGCACGCCAACACTTTTAAAAGTAATAAACATCTTTGATAATCAATATGAAAGTATTGCCATATTTGGACACAACCCTGGCTTAAGTAACCTAGCGAATTACTTAAGTGCCACATTTGAGTATGATATGCCTACATGCGCCATTGTACATATTCAATTTGGAACGGATGATTGGGCAGAAATAAGTGGGGATACAGGCACAATGGTTTGGTTCAATTATCCAAAGCTTGCTTAGATTAAAAGGCTTTATTATATTTACCCGTCTGTTAAACGCATCTATCCAGTTTATTGAAAAATGATTGAACTAAGCAGTAGCAACATTAAGGTTTGCATAAACAAAAAAGGCGCTGAGCTATCCTCTATTTACCAAAAAAATTCCTCCATTGAATACGTCTGGCAAGCCGATCCTTCAATTTGGCCCTGGCATGCGCCAAATCTATTTCCAATTGTAGGCGGTTTAGTTAATAATGAGCTATATGTGGATGGCAATATTTATTCCTTACAACGTCATGGTTTTGCAAGGCATTCAGATTTTATATTAATAGAATCTTCCGGTTCACATGCCATATTTTCGCTCAGGTATAATGAGGAGACCCTTATATCTTATCCCTATCATTTTGAGTTCCAGTTAATTTATAGCCTCCAAGATTCAAATCTCACCTGCACATATAAGGTCATCAACTTGGAGTCAAAAACAATATGGTTCTCCCTTGGTGGACACCCTGCTTTTAACGTCCCTTTTTTTCCAGATGAAAAATATGAAGACTACTTTCTTGAATTTAATCAGGACGAGTTATTATTACGACATCATTTATCAGCTGCAGGCTATTTCAATAATGAAACCTCTTCCCTTACGTTGGATAATAAAAAACTGTGGCTTAAACCAGATCTATTCCAAAACGATGCATTGGTGTTCAAGCAATTGCAAAGTAGAGAAGTTACGCTAAGAAGTAAAAATCACAGGCATAGTTTGACTGTTTCATTTGCTGATTTTAATTCACTTGGCATATGGGCGAAACCCAATGCGCCTTTTGTTTGTATCGAGCCTTGGCTAGGATATGCAGACCGTGAAAACAATAAGGCATCTATTCAAGAGAAAGAGGGTATTATCTCCCTATTACCGGGACACGTTTTTGAAGCGACTTATTTAGTTAGGGTAGATTCTTAGTTGTAAGGGGATGGACAACAAAATTTATTAGATCACTACAAATGATCATGCAAAAGAAAAAACGAACTATTAACACTTCTTATGAATAAAATAGAAAACTCACTCGAAAATTTAGTTGATGCCTTTATTCTTCGTTTGCCTTCACTACTGTTAGCAATTGTTACGTTAGTAGTGGGAATATGGCTTATAAAAGTATTGATGAGATTTCTAAGGGGCCGATTTACAAAAGGGAAGATAGATATCTCACTAGCAGAATTTTTAACAAGCATATTCAGGGTAGTACTTTATATACTCCTATTTCTGAGCGTTGCCTCTACATTAGGAATTGAAACCACATCCTTCGTTACCATGTTAGGAGCAGCTGGACTAGCGGTTGGTTTGGCCTTACAAGGAAGTTTATCCAATTTTGCAGGAGGTGTTCTGATTTTGCTTTTTAAGCCTTTTCGCGTTGGTCACTTTATTTCAACAAGTAATAGTGTTTCCGGAACCGTGCTAAAAATAGATATACTTTATACAACATTAAAGGCAGGAAATGGTACAACCATATATGCTCCAAATGGTCCTTTAGCGAATGCAGTGATAAACAATGTATCTGATAATTCAACAAGGCAAGCAGAATACAAAATTGGTATATCTTATAATGCAAATATAGATACCGCTAGAAAAATTATTTTAAGTGTTTTGGAAAGCGATGAATCTATCTTGAAGGACCCTAAGC
The DNA here is from genome assembly GCA_035565175.1 of Pseudosphingobacterium sp. Taxonomy (GTDB): domain Bacteria; phylum Bacteroidota; class Bacteroidia; order Sphingobacteriales; family Sphingobacteriaceae; genus Olivibacter. Next base: position 4,350 of record DATMSZ010000355.1, on the reverse strand, counting down.
CTGCCGTGCTTGTAGATTCGCTTGGTGACAATGCTGTAGTATTGGTTATAAGAGGGTGGGTTGACAATAAAAATTTCTGGCCAACCTATCATGCAAATTATCAAAAAATCAAAGAAGCGCTCGATGCAAATGGTATCAATATGCCTTTCCCCCAAAGGGAGATACACGTTATTTCCAATCCACCAAATAATGAAACCTTTTAGGTAGTCTTACACTTAACCTTCATAGCTGCACTAATGGACGTACAAATTATTATTCCCTTATTAAGTTTAATCGCATTGGAGGCTGTTTTAGGTATTGACAATGTTATTTTCATTTCAATTCTCTCTGGGAAACTACCTCATGATCAACAAAAAAAAGCACGCAGGTATGGATTAATTTTAGCAGGTGTTTTACGCCTGGGTCTCCTAGCCCTTATATCACTTATCATGCGATTGGATAAAACACTTTTTTCTGTTTTAGGTAATGATTTTTCCGGGAAAGATCTGGTATTGCTTGTAGGTGGGTTATTTTTATTATACAAAAGTACGACCGAGATATATCATAAAGTAGAAGGAGAAACTATTGAAGAGCAGAAAGATATCAAAGTTAGCAGTTTTGCTCAGGTAATCGTTCAAATTCTTATCATGGATTTAGTGTTCTCTATAGACTCTATCATCACGGCCATTGGATTGGTAAAGGAAGTTTGGGTGATGTATGTCGCTGTAGTAATAACCGTAGTCATCATGCTTTTTGCAGCAGAAACCATCAGTAATTTTGTAAACAAGCACCCTTCATTTAAAATGTTAGCCCTATCATTTCTTTTGTTAATAGGGTTCTCACTTGTTGGAGAAGGTTTTGGCTTGCATATTCCAAAAGGATATATCTATTTTTCAATGGCATTCTCCTTATTAGTAGATATTTTACAAATGAAGATGAACAAAAAGTCGACTACAATCTTGCCGCTTCATACTGAATACAAAAAAGACAATACAAATAAATAATTTCTCTGGAACTAAAGATGAGTTTGCCTAGGGCCTTATTTTTAAAATGAACCTTTAGTTTATTCAACTTCTTTTCTCCGCAAAAAGAAGCAAAAGCTCCCGCTGTAGACAGCTGCTACAATGGTAGTGCATCCACCTGCAAATCGCAACTGACTAAGGCGGATCTAAAGTAGAACGGAGAGCCGCTGCGAGTAAACACAGACGTCCCGAAGAACGAAAATGGCATGGGCTTGTGTAGGCAGCAATCGGCAGCTGACATGCCTGTAATTCATTTTAAAGCGAAGCTAACGGAAAAAGAGCGAAAGATGAACGAAGCTTAGCCTTACGGTGAGGGTGCTTCTTTTGCGTCTGGCATGACAGCCACGGATTGCAACGGAGCAAGCCAGCCGAAGCACTTTGCTACTTGGGCGCTTCCAAGTAGGAAAAGATCTGCACGATCAGTGCATAAATTAAAGGTTCCTATAATATTAACATTCTACCTAGAGTAAACGCCATAGGGCCACCCAGAAGTTCTGCTAAGCTATCAGACCTTTAGTCCTTTGTGTGAAATCTACTTGTTAAGGTATTCTTCAATTTCCAAAAAACAAAAATAATTGTCCATAGAAAGAAGTGATACAAAGTAAAATTGTGTTTAATTCTCATGACTAACAAAATTTATTACTCGCATACAACGATAAAAATCATTCATTAACAAGGCATTACCTATACATTAAATTTTTATCAAATTTTCTTTTATCCAATCCAAAAAAAATTTACGCCTATAAGAGCGGAGAAATCATCCGTGCTGACTTTTCCACTAATCTACGCCATGTAGCACGGTTCGACCATCTTAAGCCATCTATCTCTTCTGCATCAAGTAAATCTTTATTGAAAACAGCCCGCAATTCTTCGGCCACAAAGTGGTCAAGAATTACAGCCATTACTTCAAAGTTCAGGTCGAAACTACGTTGATCCATATTTGCAGTGCCAACTATCGCTAACTTATTGTCAATCACCAAACTTTTAGCATGTATAAATCCCTTTTTATATCTAAATATTCTAACCCCAGCTTTTAACAAATCATCATAATAGGAATGAGCAGCGGCATTTACAATACGTGAATCGGAAACATAAGGCACCAATAGTTTTACATTTACACCGCTCATAGAAGCAATAATCAAAGCGTCCATTAAACTTTCACCCGGAATAAAATAAGGGGTTGTGATTAAGATCTCTTCCTTTGCCGTATCAATGGATTTTAACAAGGTAAAAAGAATAGAAGGAGAAACAGAATCGGGTCCGCTTGACACAATTTGAACCAAGCTATTTTCATAAGTATCTGAAAGCTCACAAAAAAACCGTTGCTCAGGAACAAGCTTATTGGGGCTGCAAAAATTCCAGTCGCACAGAAAAATGTATTGCAGATATAACGAACCGGATCCGTCAATTCGTATATGTGTATCACGCCAATATACTTCGTTCTGGTTTACTGAATCGTTTATGTACCTGTCCGCTACATTTATCCCCCCAACAAAGGAGGTGCATGCGTCAATCACTATTATCTTTCTATGATTGCGGTAGTTTAATCTATTTGCCAATAATAGAAATGTAATCTCGTGAAAAGGAAAAATTTCAACTCCCGCTTCCTTTAATTCTCCGGCTATTTTCTTTTCTATGGATCTACTTCCAAAATGATCGTAGATAAAGCGTACCTCTACTCCTTCTTTAACTTTTTCTATTAATGCGTTTTTAATTGTATTACCTATACGATCATCTTCAAAAGTGTAATATTCTAAATGGATATGGTTCTTAGCATTTTTAATTGCCAATAAAATTTCCTTAAACGTCTCCTCACCATTAATCAGAATTTTAATTTTGTTATTAGTTGTTAGCGGACTCATCGAATCTTTAAGAATCATATGAGCCAAACCTTTATAATTTGATCCATATTTCCCGATACTCTGCAAAGCGTCATAAGAAGATTTATAAATCTCTTTTCTCAGCCGTTCTTGCATACCTTGATCTTTAATGAGCTTTTTACTATACATACTCTTGTTACGATAGTTTACTCCAATAGAAAAATACAAGATAATCCCCGCAACTGGGACGAAGATCGTTAATAATAAATAGGCAAGCGTTTTGGTACTAGACCGCGTTTCATAAATTATCCGGAGACACACACCTACTACTAGGATTATGTATAAAATTTCGAGTACAATTAACCAATCGAAAGAAGGCATATTAAATTCGATCATTTTGAATAAATATACCTACAAGTTTCAAGAAACAAAAAGAATTAACACAGGTTTTTCTTGTGCTATGACGATAAAAGAAATTATTACTATAACATCATTGCCTTAAATACTTCCTGTGCATATTCGCCCCAATCTTCTATGCTCGATTTTAAAGAATTCAACAGCCCTTCATTATTCACTTTCTTTGCTTTTTTAGCAGGAATAATTGCGGAAGGTTGAGTAGGCACGTCGTTAACCTTCGACGCAAACCAAGTTGTGTTCTCATGTGGTAGTGCGAGTCCTAAAATCATTCCTGGTAATCCTGTGAAAGATTCCGGTCCGCCAGAAACAGGTATCTGATCTGTATAAAATGCTACCACATAAATAGAATCCATTATTAAAGCATTTGCTCTCCGGCAATCGTAGCCTGCGATCTCACGTGTCTCACTTGTTATTTTCCACTTGATTTTCCTTAAAGTATCCTGAACCAAAAAGACCTCTTCGTATATATTCTTCTCGCTAGTGAATGTGTTTGTTTTAAAGTCGGTGTAAACCGTCTTTTTTAAGTCGATGGTTGGGTCATTGCCAAAAAAATTACTAGTAGGAACAGCATCTGTTTCCACGGGCTTATATAACGAAGCGTCCTTTGAAAACGATAAGATATTTTTAACCGTTTTAAATTGAGGCTGCGATTTTTTAAATTGATCATAAACTTGTTGCATCCAGCTCGAGTTATTTTTGGTAATGCGTTTAGCCAACTTAGCGTACATGTTAACCTTTTTTTCGTATTCAATAGTTCCGCTATTAACAAACCGAACGTTCTGCCCATATAGCGAATGGCTTACCATTAAAAACAAAAAAGCCATTTTTATTATTATTATCTTCCTTTTCATCAGTTGATTACTCATATTATTAGTTCTCAAAGTCAGTTAAAAATTACTTATACTTATAAATTCATCCGAATGTAACTCAATGCTGCTGTTCGGCACCATCTCAGGTTACATGTCTACGGTTTGGACCCCATTTTATTAAATTCCCAAATAACGGTAAACATGAAATACCTACGTATGGTAGTATAACTATTCTGGCTTATTGTGTTATTAAATGCACTTCTATTAAAGCCTACATTCTGGTTCAGTAAATCATTGCCCGAA